>CAMPAF010000009.1 GCA_946631535.1 uncultured Verrucomicrobiota bacterium | reverse complement strand
GACGACTTCTCGAAGTTCGCCAACTTCGCCGACCGCGACACGCGCTTCCAGGTGGTCGGCTTCGACGGCGGCGGCAACATCCGCAACCGCAAGCCGTTCAAGATCGAGCAGAACTATCCGCTCCACGACGAGCGCTTCCTCGACGACTGGTTCAACATCAACTTCGTCGGCCGCGCGAACGCCAACCGCTGGGGCCTCTACGACATGCACGGCAACGCGAGCGAATGGACGCGCAGCGACTATGCGCCGTATCCGTACGTAGACGGAGACGGGCGCAACGCGAACGATCCGAAGAAGCCGAAAGTGGCGCGCGGCGGCTCTTACGCCTCGCGTCCGCGCGACGGCACCAGCTCGTACCGCCTCGTCTATGAGCCGTGGCAGAAGGTGTTCGACGTCGGTTTCCGCGTGGTGCTGGAAGAGTAGCGGAAGCTCACTGCAGCACGGGTTCGATCACCTGGCCCTCGAGCTGCATCTGCGGCTCGTAGTCGTGGGCCAGGTAGGAACCGTTGGAATCCATGAAGAGTATCAGCCGCCGCCACTCGTCAGGCGAGAGCGTCACGCCGTGGTGGCCCGCCTTCAGGATCGCGTATAGCTTCGATCCGCGCGCGCCGACCTTGCCGGGCTCGGAGTACGACTGGAAGAAGTCGTCGCGCTGGCGGCCGAGCTTGTACCAGTCCTTGCCCTTGTACACCTTCGTGTAGTACTGCACGTAGCCGCCCGCGATCAGCTCCACGAACGACGTGTGGAACTGGAACGGGTTCGCGCCGATGTCGCCCTTCGTGAGGTTGGGCATCTTCTTCGCGTCGAACTTCGCGTTCGCGGGGCTGTGGCAAGAGACGCACTTCGCGTTCAGGACGCCCTGCACGAGACGAGGGTAGTTGTAGGGCCTGGAGCCCGACGGTTCGGGCTGGAGCGTGCTCGGCGGGCGGCGCATCGCCTTCGGAGAGGCCGTCGGGAGGGTCGCGCTCCTGCGCGACCGTTCCTCGTGGCAGCCGTTGCACGTGAGCGTTTCGCCTGGCGCGGCGTAGGTGTCAGACCGCATCGTCTGCACGGCGCATCCGTCGGCGTCGAGCGCCTGGAAGTATACGGGGACGTTCACGGGGATCTTGAAGTACGCGCTGCCGTCCTCCTCCACAGGCACGGTGCCGAGGCACTGGCGGCCCGGCTGCTCGTCCGTGACGCCGAGGCGCGGGATGGAGACGAACGGCTCGATCTTCGGCAGGATCTGCCACACGCGCAGCGCCTTGATCGGCACGTCCTTCGGGAACGGGTAGCGGGAATTGTACACGTCCACCACGCCCACGGTCGCCGTCTTGGGCAGCTCCTCCGGCGGGATGCGCGGCGGCAGGCTGCCGTCCGCGCGGCGCGGACGTCCCACGAGCGTCTTGTGCGGGATCGCGGGCGGCATCGGGCGCGCCTGGAGCGGCATCGGATCGAGGCAGGAGATGGTGGGATGGGCGAATATCTCGATCTTGTTGCCGAAGGCGTCGAGGAGCGTGATGTTGTACTTGCGGCGCTGGGCGTCGATGGGCCCGTACTGGACGTTCGCGTCGCCGTCGTACACGCAGAGGTAGTACGTCTCGGAGAGCGGCCAGGCGGTGGCGTACGCGCCGGAGTGGTGGTAGAGGGTGTTGTTGGCCTCGGATTCCGGGAAGAGCTGGTCTGGCGTGAGGCGCTTCACCTGCGACATGGCGTCGTCGTCGGGCACGGACGGGTCGATCACGATGAGCGAGCCGCGCTGGAGCGTGTGGTGGCCGGCCGCGGTAGCCACGTACTTGCGCGAGCCGGGGATCGCGCGGACGGAATGCTCGGCGTGCGGCCCAACGTCCTGGCGCGTGCGCGTGTTGCCGTTCAGCTCGCGCGGGTCGCGTCCGTCGGGATACGCGATCCAGGCGTGGTGCGCCTGGTTGAAGCCGCGGTCCACGTAGTCCCAGCGCGTATACACGATCATGCCGTCGTTGTTGATCGACGGCTCGAACTCGTTCGTCTCGTGGTAGGAGATGCAGGTGATGTCGGAGCCGTCGGGGAACATCGAGTAGAGAGTGTAGTTCGGCACCTCGCGGCGGTGGCAGCGGCCGTATCCGCCGCGCCGCTCGCTCACGAACGCAACGCGCCCGTTCGGCATCCAGCAAGGGAAGAGGTCGTTCACGTTTCCGCTCGTGAGCTGCTCGAGGTGCGAGCCGTCGGCGCGGCACCTGAAGATGTGGAACACGGTGTCGTCGTTCCACTTGCGGATCTCGGGCTTCGCGCGCGTGGCGCAGAAAAGGATGTCCTTGCCGTCGTACGAGACGTCAGGCGCGAGAAAGCCGCACGTGTTGCGCGAGTCCCAGCCGTGCTTGAAGCGTAGCTTGCGCCCCTTCCACGGTCCCTTCTCCACGGGACGGTCGTAGAGCAGGTCCACGAGCTTCGGGGAATCGCCGAACGGATCCTCGAGCACGTACAGCCCATCGTCGATGGTGGATTCCTTCAGGCGCGCGTGAAAGCCGAAGAACTGGTCGCAGATGTGCGTGCCCCAGTCGAGCTCCTGCGTGGGGAACGCCTCGCGCGTGACGAACAGGAGCTTGCGGATGGACCGCACGAGCGGGTTCTTCCATGCGATCGACTTGCGGATGCGCATCAGGCGCGTGAAGAGCGCGTAGCGCGCATCCTCGTCGGCGGGCGCGGCCTTCGCGGCCTCGGCGGCGAGCGCGGCGAGGGCCACGCGATCTTGCGCAAACACGGTTTGCGCATCTGGACTGGATTGCAGGTCGGCGGCGAGAGCCTGCGTGCGGCGGAGCAGGACGTCGAGCGGGTCGCGGTCCTCGGGCCAGATGAGCGCCTGGCGGTTGAGCACCTCGCTCTCGGGCGGCTGGAAGTTGGGGACGGTCTCGGTGGCGCGCGGACGCGGCTTGTTCCACATGGCGATGTCGCGCGCGAGCAGGCGCCATGTCTTCGCCGTCTCCTCGCGGGAGACCGTCGGTGCGGCAAGCAGGCCGGAGATGCACAGGACGGACAGTATTGCTGGCAGGATTCTTTTCATGATGGCCTCTCTATTCGGCAAGAGTATATCAAAAGTTGGCGACGGCACATGGCGGAAACGGCACGGATTTGGTAAAATCTTTCCCGCATGAACCTCTTGGCAATCGACAGATCGACCGATACGCAAAGCGTGGCCGTTGCAAAGGACGGGAAGATCGCCGCGCGCGTCTTCGCCGGCCTTGATTCCCGCAGCGCGGAATGGCCCGTCAAGGTGCGCGACTTCCTCGCGGCCAACGGGCTTGCCGTGGGAGATGTCGACACAATCCTCGTCGGACAAGGCCCAGGCTCCTTCGCCGGCATCCGCTCCGCTCTGGCGTTCGCCCAGGGGCTTACCCTTCCAGCAGGCAAGAAGGTGGTCGGCCTCCCCAGCACGCTCGCCCTCGCACGCGAGGGCGCGCGCACGGCCGTCGTCGGCGACGCCAGGCGCGACCGCTTCTGGGTGATTGTCTACGACGGCGTCCAGACCGTGAAGGACTTCACCCTCGTGGCGAAGGATGAGCTGGCGAACGCGGTGCCGGTGCATTGCGCCGTCGTCACGCCGGACGGCGCACGCATCGAGACGCTCCTCCAGGCCGTCTTCGCCCACCATTACAAGGGCTCGCTCGTGCCGCTCGCGGCGAACCTCGCCGAGGTGGCGCTCGCGCACCCCGAGCTGCTCCGCCCGGAGCCGCTGCCCATCTACCTCCAACCCGCAGTACGCCCGCCAGCCTGACCGCCATGCAACGCATATCATTCCACGTGAACAGCGACAAGCCCGAGGCAGCTGCCGTACGCGCACGCCTCGCAGGCTTCGCACGCGAGATCGGCCTCGACGTGCTTGACGACGCGCGAGCGGATGAGTGCGAGGCCGTCATCGTCCTTGGCGGCGACGGCACCATGCTCTCTGCGGTGCACCGCTTTCCCGGCATTCCCCTTCTCGGGCTCAACCTCGGCTCGCTCGGCTACCTGGCGGGCGTAGAGGCCCCGCACTTCGAGGACGCGCTGCGCGCCGTCCGCGACGACGCCTTCACCATCTCGCGCAGGACCGCGCTCTCGGCGAAGGGCCGCACGGCGCTGAACGACGTCGTGTTCTCGCGCGGCAACTCCGGCCAGGCGGCCATAATCGCGCTTTCGGTGGACGGATGCGCCGCCACGCGCTTCTTCGCGGACGGGCTGGTGATCGCCACGCCTACCGGCTCCACCGCATATTCGCTCGCCGCAGGCGGACCGATCCTGCTGCCTGACTCACGGTCTGTCGTAGTCACGCCCGTCTGTCCGCACGCCCTCTCGTCGCGCCCGTTCGTGGTGCGCGAGGACTCGCGGCTGGCAGTCCGCCTTGTGGCGCGCCCCGGCGCGGAGACCCTTGACATCTTCGCAGACGGCGAGGCCGTCGCGCAGGTCCATGAGGGCGAGGAGGTCATCGTCGAGAAGGCATCGGTGACGGTGCCGCTCGTGGAGCTGCCCGGCGCCGATCCGTTCGAGGTGCTCAGCCGCAAGCTCGGCTGGGCGGGTTCATCGATCAGGTGACGTAATGACGGAAATCGAAGAGAAGATCGGCTACACCTTCCGTGATCCCTCGCTCCTCGAGCGCGCGCTCACGACTCCAGCCTGCCGCATGTCGAACCCGAACGTCGCGGACAACCAGCGGCTCGAGTTCCTGGGCGACGCCGTGTTCGGGCTGCTTTCGGCGGATGCCGTGTTCGCGGCGTACCCCGACGAGCAGGAAGGCCGCCTCACCGTCCGGCGCACGCACCTCGTATCCGGCACGGTGCTTGCCGAGGCAGGCGAGCGCATCGGGCTGGAGAAGTCCCTCAAGCGCAACACGGGCGCACACCCGCTGCCGCCGCACGCGAAGGTGATCGCGGATGCGCTTGAGGCCGTGATGGGCGCCGTGTGGCTAGACGGCGGACTTGCCGCCGCGCAGGCCGTATTCGCCCGGCTCGGGCTGCCGATCGACGCGCCGCTCAACGAGTGGGCCGCCAACCCGAAGGGCTACCTGCAGGTGAAGGCGCAGGCGCACAAGCCGCCGGCACGCCCATTTTACGAGACGTTGAAGACGGAAGGTCCGTCGCACGCGCCCGTCGTGACAGTGCGCGTGACCGTGGAAGGCCTGGGCGAGGCCACGGCCACGGCCGGCTCGAAGACCGCGGCGGAGATTGCCGCCGCCGCCGCGCTGCTTGAACAGCTTGACAAATCTAACAAGGAGAATTGACATGGACAGTAAGGAACCGCTTGTGGGAATCGTGATGGGGTCGGACAGCGACTGGCCCCTCGTTCAGAAGGCCTGCTCGACGCTCGACGGATTCGGCGTCCCGTACGAGACGCGCGTGATCAGCGCGCACCGCACGCCAGACGTGGCGCTGGAGTATTCGAAGACGGCCGAGTCGCGCGGGATCAAGGTCATCATCGCCGCCGCTGGCGGCGCGGCGCACCTTGGCGGCGTTCTCGCCGCAGGTACCGTGCTTCCCGTCATCGGTATCCCGGTGGCAGGCGGCGCGCTGAACGGGCTGGATGCGCTCTACGCGACGGTGCAGATGCCGTCAGGCGTGCCGGTGGCGACAGTCGCCGTGGGCAGCGCAGGCCCGACCAACGCCGCGCTTCTGGCCGTCCAGATACTAGGGACTTCGGATTCCGCCCTTCGCGAGAAATTCCGCGCCCACAAGGAGACTCTCCGCACCAAGGTTGCCGCAGCCAACGAGAAGATCCACGCATGAGGCTACGCGTTTTCGGAAGCGGATCAAAGGGCAACGCGCTCGCCATACGGTCAGGCGGAACGCTTCTTCTTCTGGATTGCGGCTTCTCGTGCCGCGAACTGGAGAAGCGCATGACCGCCTGTGGCGTGTGCCCTGCCGACGTGACCGCCGTCCTCTTCACCCACGACCACGACGACCACTGCAAGGGAATTGCCACCTTCCACAAGCGCCACCCGCTGGTGCCGCTCTATGCGAACGGCAACACGGCGGACGCCATCGCCACGCTGACTGGCGTCGAAGACGGCTGGCGCCTCTTCGAGACAGGGGAACCGTTCGCGATCGGCGACGTTTCTGTCTCCGCTTTCTCCATCCCGCACGATGCCGCCGACACGGTTGGATATCTCTTCTCGGACGCAGCCTCGTCCCTCTTCGTCGCAACGGACATGGGCGTGCCGACCCTGCCCGTGAAGTACGCGCTCGCACGAGCCACGTGCGCGGTGCTGGAGTCGAACCACGACCCGACGCTCCTCGCCTGCTCCGACCGTCCGGTCTCGCTCAAGCAGCGCATATCTGGCCGTTGCGGACATCTCTCAAACCAGGACGCCGCCGATCTCGTGCGCGAGGTGGCGCCGCCGAACCTGAAGACGCTCCTGCTCGCACACCTTTCGCGCCCCTGCAACGCGCCGCACCTCGCGCTGGAATCCATGCGCGAAGCGCTCAAGGACATCGGGCGCAAAGACGTCGCGCTAGCCGCCCTGGACCAGGACGAGCCTAGCGATCTATACGAGTTCTGACCACCAGCACAACGAGAATGGAAGAGAACATGAAGACGACAAGAAGGTTTTTTCTGGGCGGAGCGTCAGCGATGGCCGTGGCCGGACTGGCGGAGACGACGACGGACTGGAAGCCGGCCGGCAGGTGGCGCGGCGTCAACCTGCTGGGAATGTTTCGATGCCCCACGACCGGACTCGCGCCAGATCCGCGCGTCGACGGGCACTTCGTGGAGTGGGAGTTTGAGGCGCTACGGACCTGGGGATTCAACTTCGCGCGGCTGCCGCTCGACTACCGCATCCTCACGACGGGAGACAGCTGGACGAACCTCGACGAGAAAAAGATGAAGATGCTCGACGCGGCGATCGGCTGGGGACGCCAGTACGGCATCCACGTGCAGGTGGCGCTACACCGCATTCCAGGCTACTGCATCCTGGACCAAACGGAGGCGTTCCCTCTCGGCACCAGTCCGGAGGCGCAGGAGGCTGCATGCAAGATGTGGAGCGCGTTCGCCAAGAGATGGAAAGGCATCCCCAACGAGAACCTGTCCTTCAACCTCTTCAACGAGCCGACAAGGCACACGGCGGGCGCGAACTACCTGCCACTATGCCTGAAGCTCATTGACGCGATACGCAAGGAGGATCCAGCGCGCTTCATCATGGCGGACGGCAACTCATGCGCTTCGAAGCCCGTGCCGGAACTGTACGGAATGCCGTCCGTCGGACAGGCGTTCAGGGGCTACACGCCGCACGCGATAAGCCACTACGGAGCCGACTACATCGGCGGCATACCAAAGGAACCGCCCACCTGGCCACTTGCGCCAGGATATGGATCGGGCTGGGTGCGCAAGTCGCCGGAGGACACCGTGGCGGAATACCAGAGCGCGATCGATGCCGGCGAGTACTGCATGGTCGGGGAATTCGGATGCCGCAACAGAACGCCGCACGCCGTGACGCTTGCATGGATGGAGCATTGCCTGAAGCTGTGGAAGTCAAAGCACCTCGGATGGGCGCTCTGGAACCTGCGCGGCCACAACGGATTCATGGACTCCGGGCGCGCTGACGTGGCGTACGAGGATTTCCGCAGGCACAAGCTAGACCGCAAGATGCTGGAGCTTCTGCGACGGTATTGAAGCGCGGCGGCTATTTCGCCCGGCGCTCGCCGGTGTGCCATGTTATCAGGTGCCAGAAGAGGGAATGGCGCGTGCGGCCGTCCTTGCGGTCCCAGCACTCCCAGAACGTCCAGAACGGCGACCAGTTGCGGTCGAAGCCTTCCGAGTGGCGGATTGGGTTCAGCTCCAGGACTCGCTGGCGCGAGCGGCCCTTCACCGTCGTCGAGCTCCAGAACGGCCATACACGCGTGTAGGACGCGACCTCCGTGCGCGTTCCGTCCTTAGCCTTCGAGAAGCGCCGCTCGCTTGTCCAGAACGGGAACACCGTGAAACGCGTCTCCAGCGTCCTGTCGGACTCCAGCTCCGAATCCTCCACAAGGTACCACCCGTAGCGGCGCGTACGCTCCTCCACCTTCTCCTTGCGGCCATTGTCAGCGTATGGATAGCCGTCGATCGCCTCGTAGAACGGCCAGACGGAGATGCGGTCGCGCACTGTGGAATGCAGGACATCCACTAGCGGCCACGGCAGCCGCCAACGGGTAGCCTTGTCGGTCCGCGCGTAGGAGAAGAACGGCGGCAGCACGAGCGTCTGCGATTCCCGTGCGCGGCGGACCTGGCCATAGAACGGCAAGAACATCCAGGACGAGCCGGCGCCGGGCGTGTCGCGGTCCTCCAGGTAGCTCGCCCACGTGAAAAGCGGCCACAGCGCGTAGCCGTGCTCGGACTCGCGCTGCGTGGCGGTCCCGTAGAACGGCCACACGCCCACGCCTGAGCGCGGTTCGTCGCGCCAGGTGACGAACGGCCACAGGATCGCGCGGCTCCTCACGTCCTTCACGGAGTACGACTGCCATATCGGCCACAGGATGAAGTCCCAGTCATCCATAAAGAAGAAGTGCGGGTGATGGCCGTAGATCGGGAAGAATCCCCAATAGCCGTCATCCTTCCTGTCGCAGCCGCTGAACCAGAGCGGAAACACGTTGAAGCTCCACGTGGGATCGTCATCGCGCGCATCCCCGTAGGCAATGAGGGCGCGCCACCAGTCGGCCTTGTTGTGGTAGTGACAGGTGCCGAGCGGCCACAGGACATCGCACGCGAAGGTGTCGGAGGCTGGCGCATCGACCTGGGAATAGAACGGACGAACCGCCCAGAACGACGATGGCCCTGGGGCGGCGCGCCGATACTCGAAGAACGGCCCGAAGTTCCAGTGCGACTTCGTGCTCCCCCCGATACGGGCCTTCTCCGCCTCTACATCGGCGGCAAGGGACTGCAAGGACAAAAGGGCAAAGGATAAAAGACAAACGGCTCTAGCGACGGACTTCATTCACCCTTCACCTTTCACCCTTCACCTTTCACTTCTTCAACTGAGCGGCCTTCTGCAGCTTCTCGAATTCGCCGAGGTCGTACTTGGAAAGCTCGGATTGGCGCTTCTGAATCTTCTTGATCGTGCCACGAGCCTGCGTCCGGCTCTGATCGTCGCCTTTGGCGAGCTGCACGCGGGCGAGCGTAATGTACATGCGGACATCCTCGATCTGGTTCTTGTCCGACTTCGAGAGCTTGATGGCCTGGTTGACGCAGGTCTCCGCCTCGTCCAGGTTCTTCTTCTGGTCCAGCAACGCGGAGCCGAGCGTCTCCCAGGCCACGTACAGGTCGGGGTCCGTCTTGGTCGCGTCCCGCGCGAACTTCTCGGCCTCTTCCGGACGCTGGAGGCGGCGCAGCACCTCCGCGAGGTCGTTCTGCGCGGCGGCCAAAGGCCGCTCTGCGCTGACGGAAAGACGGAGGAAAGTCTCGGCGATGCTGTATTCGCCGGCCCTCAGGCGCAACGACCCCATCACGTAGTTGGCGAGCTTGTTGGAGCGGTCCTGCCGCAGGAGCTGGCGCGCGTGCGTCTCCGCGCTCTCTCCGTCGTCGAGCGCGATGTCGAGGTTGAGGATCATGTCGCCGACGGAAATGACGTCGGGACGCGACTTCGAGGCCACGACCAGCGCGTCGCGCGCCTGCTTCTGGTGCGCCTTGCCCTTGCGCATCCACACGAGAGCGCGCGTCATCTGCAGGTAGTAGTTCCTGGGCGAGTCCGCGATCGTCTCCATCTTCGGCAGGATCACCGACTCCAGCTCGTGGAACGCCGCCTTCTTCGCGGCGTCGTCCTTCGCCTGGTCTATCTCCTGGAGCAGGACTCCGGCCAGCAGAGACCATGCCTGAAGGCTCTTGGGCTGGAGGTCCGTCACCTTCTGCAGCGCCATCCTCGCCGCGCCGAGATCGTTGTTCATCAGGTGGAGGAGCGCCCAGTCGAAGGAGGCGGTCGCCACGTTGTCCGACGAGGCCTTCACGGCCTTGGACAGGAAGCCCTTGGCCTTCTCCATGTCGCCGGACTGCATCGCGAGACGCATCATGCCCATGAGAGCGTCGTGGTTGTTCTCGTCCTGCTTGAGCACCTTCTCGTACACGGCCTTCGAGTGCTTGGCCTGGTTGCCGCTGGCATAGATGGCGGCCATCATGTTGAGCAGGCCCGCCTGTCTGTCCGGCGGGACGAAGTTGATTGCGCGCTGCACCTGCGCGATTGCGTTGCCCGTCTGTCCGGAGCGCGCCCACTCGTAGCCCATGCGCGCGAAGATCTCAGGGGAGCGGATGTAGCCGTAGTAGCGGGAAAGAGACCACAGCCTGTAGCGCCGCTTGGAATCGTCCACGATCGCCTTCAGCTTCTTCTCGATCGTCTTCTTGTGCGGCACGGCCACCTTCACGCCGGCGCGAACCATCTCGAACTCGTTGAAGAGGGCGCAGATGTTGTCGCAGTCGATCTTCTCGAGCACGAGGTCGTAGAGCTCGAACGCGTCGTTGTCCATCCCGATGTCCTGCAGGACGACACCGAGGTTGTTCGCTATGAATCCGACATGGCGGCGCATCTGCATGCGCATGCGGTCCACCGGATCGTCGATCTCGAATATCCCGCGGGATCCCTTTCTGGTGCCAGGTGCAAGGATCGGGTCGATCTCCTTCCAGAACGACAGGAACTCCGCCTTCGCCTTCGCGCCGTCGACCTTCTTGACGTCCTTCACGCCGCCGAAGAAGAGGCACTCCGGCACCGGCACGCGCTCCGACATGTACCACAGGTCGGGCACGCCGAATATGGCCACCTGTGACTCCACGTTCGTGTCGCCCGCGAACCAGTCCTGGAGGAACGAGAGGACGCCGAGCTGGATGGATATCGACAGGTCCGCGCTCCCGGCCGAGAGTCCCTTCTCGCGCACCGTCTCGCCCAGCTCCTTGAGGTAGGCGTCGTCCATGTCGCGATGGAGGCAGATGAGGTTGAGCTCGCGGCCGCGAGATGCCGCAGCCGCACGCAGCTGGTCGTCGATCATTCCGTCGGTCACGATCCACTTCCTGTCCCCGAGCCTGTCGATGATGGCGTTCGCGCACACGTCCGCAAACGCGCCGCGGTCGCGCGAGAAGGAGGCCGCGTTCACGATGGCCGACAAGACCAGCAGCAGCACGAACGCCCCGGCGACGAACGGCGCCATCCGGCGCCCCACGGTCAGGGCGGCGTCGAGCTTATCGAACTCCACCGGCGGCAACGGCGCGCGCGCTAGCAGGTACCAGTAGGCGAGCAGATAGCCGCAAGCCATCGCCACGAGGACTGACGTCGCGACGGGCGAGATGCCGAACGGGCGCATGACGCCCTCAGGCGACAGCTTCGTCGCGGTCGCCAGGATCATGCAGATCGTCATCGCCCCGTGGAACGTGTACTGGCTCCACGTGCGCTCGTTGTTGAGGCCGCGCACCGACGCGAAGGAGCATACCACGAACGGCGCCACGGCCAGCACGAAGATGTACAGCCATCCCGGCCGCGATATCCACTGGCGCATCTCGTGCGCGTACGCCGTCCATATGCTCTTCCAGACGTCGCCGGAGCTCGCCACCCCCGCCGTCTTCGCCTCGGGCAGCAGCAGGAAGCCGTTCGCGACCTTGTTCATCGTCACGACGTAGAATACGGCGAAGAGCACCAGGAATATGGCCATCGGCAGGTAGAACTTGCGGCCGGTCTTCACGGACGCCACAACCACGAGGAGCAGGCAGAGGGGAAGCAGCGGCAGGAATATCACGCTTTCGGCAAGGCCGATCCCGCATCCTATCGCGATTACCCCCGTGCAGTATGGCATTGTCTTCGGCCAGTGGATAGCCGGAATGAAGACGGAAAACACAGCCAGCGCAAGGAACACGTCGAACATGCCGTAATCGAGGTGGGTGGATGACTGCCAGATCGCCGTCGAGAATATGAAGACAAAGGCCGCCCCGATGCCGGACAGCAGCGAGGCGCCGCGCGCCAGCTTGACAGTGTCCTCATTGTGTGTCGACTGGTGGACGAAGTATCCCACGAGACCGCACAGGAGTCCCGCCGAAAGCACACCGCACACCATCGACATCACATTCAGCCGAAGCCCCATGGCCCCGCCTCCGAAGGCCTTCACGAGCCCACCCCATATCGGATGGATAGGCACCTTCAGCGCATCCATCCCCATCCACTGCGTCGCAAGGCTTGTCGACGAATCGGGGAACATGTATCCGGCCAGCGTCAGCGAGTATACCGCAAGCGCCACTAGCGAGGCTCCTAATGCCGCCAGCCACAGGCTCCATCCAAGCGTCACAGGTGCGCCCTGGGTGTTCTTGCTATCAGACATTCCGTCGTCCTTTCTTTCTGCTTTTCCGTCCCGCCAACTTGTTGCGAGAATCGGCGTAAATTATACCCTAAATCCTTCACTTGCGAAAGCGCAAAGTTTCTAGAGGCCTCCAACAGTGGCGTTTTCTTGCGCGGAGGCGCCCGACTCGGACACCTTCAGCCACTTGCGCACGGTGTTCTCGGAACATCCGAGCCGCCTTGCTATCTCCTTCACCGGCCGGTCTTTGTGCCTGTCCGCCACCATGCGGATGTGCCTGGCCACCGCCGCGTCCAGCGACTCGTCGTCCGACGCCGGCTCGTGGCTCGCGTCGCGGCGAAGCCCCGCGTTCTCGCGCTTCCAGTGCTCCACCAGCTCTCCGAAATCCGTCACTTTCATGACGCGCGCGTATATCAGCATGTTCTCGAGCTCGCGCGCGTTGCCGGGGAAGTCGTACCGGCAAAGCGCGACGCGCTGCTCGCGGCTGAGCGACTTCCCCGTCTCGCGGTACCAGATGGTCTTCGCGATCTCGGGGATGTCCTCCGGGCGCTCGGCGAGCGACTTCATCCTGATCTGTATGACGTTCAGGCGGTAGTAGAGGTCCTCGCGGAAGCGCCCCTCGTTCACGAGCCGCACTATGTCCTTGTTCGTCGCGGCGATGATGCGCACGTTCTGTATCCTGCGCGGCACCGACTCGCCCACCTTCAGGAAGTCGCCGTCCTGGAGCACGCGCAGGAGCTGTCCCTGCATCTCAAGGTCAAGCTCCGCCACCTCGTCCAGGAACAGCGTTCCGTTCGCCGCCGCCTCGAGGAGCCCCCGGCTGTCGCGCGCGTCCGTGAACGCTCCCTTCACGCTGCCGAAGAGCTTGCTCTCGAAGAGACTCGCCGTCGTGCATGCGCAGTTGAACGTGAGGAATGCGCCGTTCGCGCGGCTCTTCGACTTGCGATGGATCAGCTGCGCCACTGTCTCCTTGCCGGTGCCGCTCGGCCCGGTTATGAGCACGCGGACTACAGGGTCGTCGCACTCCGCCACCTTCTCCGCCATCTGCCGCACCTCCAGCATGTGCGGGCTCACGCCTATCAGCTCGCGCTTCCCCCACTTGTTGTAGTAGTCGACGATCTTGTGCAGGTCCGACTCTAGCGCGTCGTAGCGCACGCCGTTCGCAAGACCGAATATCGCCCTCGGGTAGTACCCCATCTCACGGTCGTTCTTGTGCTTCCAGTCCGCAGCCGTGAACAGGTGCCGGTACCGCCCCTCCTCGGAGTCGCCCTTCGTCCTGCCAAACGCGAAGCGCCTGAACGACTCCACGTCCTTTTGCGTCACCTGGCGCGGGAAGGCCTTCTGCACGGCGTCGAAGAGGTCGCCTTCCGCGATCACGACCTTGTCGAACACCGACCCGCCGTCCTTCATCATGAACTCGATGGCGACCTCCGACGGCATCTCCCTCGCGCTAATCCACCAGACCTTTACGCCCGCATCCTTGAGCGCCCGCAGCTCGGCCGCTATCGCCTTCGGGTCCTTCGTGAGGCCAACCCCCAGCACATACACCTCGGAGCAGGTCTCTGCGCAATGCTTCAGCGCCGTCGGCAGGTACTGCTGCGAAGACCCTATGACCTCCGCGGAGCACTTGAACGCGCACCGCAGCAGCATCGCCGCCGCCGGCGCGTACTCAGGCAGCCCCCAGCCGGTCATTATCATTCGCTTTGCCATGGCGCTCCTCAGATCACGTATAGCGTCCTGATGTACGGCAGCAGCACGCGCGTGACGATCAGCGCGTTCATCCTGTGCCCGCCTTCGAATACTTGCGACATGCCGGGATAATGCTGCTCGAACATGGGACGGGTCTCGACGGCCATCGGATCCTCGTCGCCGAAGAGGCCGTGGCAGAGCGGACGGTCATCGTCCGTCACGTTGTCGAACTGGTGCGCCTCCAACTCCTGGTAGTGCGCGATGATCTCCTTCGTGACGTGGAACTCCGTCGCGCCGTCCCTGCGCGCGTTGAGCCACTTGTGCTTCCCGACGAACAGCACGTCGTACTTCTTCGAGAGCGTGAACGACGGATTCACGCAGATGCGCACGAATCCGTGCAGCTGCTGCGCGTACCATCCGCCCATAGACGTGCCGATCACGAGGCTCGGCTGCTCCTTCGCCGCCAGCTCCTTCAGCATGGGCAGCGCAATGGCCGGATCCACCGGAATGTCCGGCGCCACGACCGCCGCGCGGTGCGCCGCGTCCGTCTCCCAGAACGACTTCCTCAGCAGATCCACCGTTCCGCTCGCGCCCGACGACCCGAACCCATGCAGGTAAAGTATCTTCTTCATTTCGGCTCCTTCCGATTCACAACCTTCTGCCCTATCCTCTTGCACAGGCGCAATGCGTCACACGGCGATGAAGACGATCCCCGGATTTGGCGCGCGCCGATACAGAGGCGGAATCTGCGACGAGTCCGGGAACGCGAGACATTCCGCAGAAAACACGTCGCCCGCAAATTCGCCGTCGAGAAATCCTCGGATGTGGTTCTGCGCCCTGTAGCGGCGACAGGCCGCCAGCACTCCCTCCTTGATGAGCGAGGTTCCGCCCGACGAGCCGTAGCCTGTGATGACCGCGAAGAGCGAAGGCCCGGACGCGCGCGCCGCGCTCACGATCTGCTCGAGCCGCGCGAGCGCCATGTCGACGTTCGTGCCGCGCGGGTGCAGGTCGTACTCGACCAGTCCGCGGCCACGTCTCACCACGCACCTCCATCCCTGAGACGCGACTGGACGGACACCACGGCCGCGCGCGCCGTCGCGAACGCCAGAGTCAAGTTGTATCCGCCCGTCGGACCGTCCACGTCCAGCACCTCGCCTGCGAAGTAGAGCCCCGGCACCTTCCGCGACATCATCGTCGCCGGATCCACGTCCTCGCGCGAGACGCCGCCGACCGTCACGATCGCCTCCTTTAGCGGACGCGGCAGCAGCTGCCGCAACATCACGGACTGTCCGCCGAAAGACACTTCCATCGACATCCCCGCGTAGCCATGGCGCGCCACCCAGCGTTGGCAGTTGTACACCGCGGCGCCGCTCAGCCCCCACGCCTCGCAGTCCACCTCCCCTGCGGACGTGAAGACAGTCCGTCCCGTCGCGTCCAGCACGCGAGCCTCGCCGTCGTCGAACCGCGCCCCCGCCTGCGCAGCCACCGCGCGGTCGCGCACCTCAAGTCCTGTCAGGCCAGCACGGCACGGTTCGATGCGGTGTCCGAGCCGGCGCGCGAAGTCCTGTCCGTCGCCCACGGATCCAGTCTTCGGGAACGACAACCCGCCCGTCGCGACAAGCACGTTCTTCGCCCACACGGTAAAGCGCTCCGTCGCGACGATGAAGCCGTTCTTCATCGGCTGTATGCCGGTCACGGGACAGTTCACGCATAGCGGCACGCCCTCGTCGCGCAGCAGATCGCCAAACGCATGCACAACGGTCGCCGCCTGCCCCGAATCCGGGAACATCCGCCCGTCGGGCATGCGGCGCAGCTTCACGCCGAGGCTTCGCACGCCGCGGACGATGGACTGCGGCGGACAGTTCCGCAATGCGGGAGCCGCCCACTCGGCGACGGGATCGCCCAGGTCGCGCAGGAACGCCTCTGGAGAGATGTCCTTCGTGAAGTTGCAGCGCCCGTTCGCCGTCATCAGCATCTTCGCGCCAAGCCGCACCTTCCGCTCGAAGACGAGGCAGCCGACCTTGCGCTCGGACGCCACAGCGGCGGCGAACATTCCGGCCGCTCCGCCGCCGACAATCGCCAGCGGCACCGGTTCGTGCTTCAGGTTCTGGTTACTGCGCTCTTTCATCTCGCACTACTTTATCGCCGTGACCTTTGCTCCCGGCAAGGCCGCAAGGAGCGCGTTGAGCTTCGGGTCGTCCATCATCTTCCGCTGCTCTTCCGGCGTCAGCTGCGGACGGGCAACCGGCTTGGAGGTTGACTGGTCACTTGGCTTGGCGGTTGGCTGGGCACTTGGCTTGGCGGTTGGCTGGGCACTTGGCTTGGCGGTTGACTGGGCACTTCCGGCGACTTTAAGGTCTTTAGGGTCTTTAACGACCTTATCGACCTTATCTGCCTTAATGACCTTATCTGCCTCACCACCCCCATCGGCATGAAGGCCACTAGGGCCTTGCGCCGCAAGTGCGCGGACGGCCCGCATCAGCTCCTCGATGCTCGCCACCGTGGCGATGCGAGAAGCTCGCAGAAGCGTCATCTCGATGAGGGTGCGCACGCTGAGCGCGTAGCGCAGCTTGTCCTCCATCGCGGCCAGCTGGTCGGCTATGCGGAAGATGCGCGAGGCGTCGCAGAGCTTCGCCTGCTCCGAAAGCGTCTTAACCTGGTCGGGCGTTGCCTCCAGGACGGCGGTCTGCCCGCCCAGCGACTGGTACACGATCAGGTTGCGGAAGTGCCGCAGCAGCTCGCCCGCCAGGCGGCGCATGTTCTTGCCAGCCGAGTCGAACGCCTCCACGGACTGCAGGATCGCCGCCGCGTCGCCCTTCAGGATCGCTCCGGCGAGGTCTTCGAGCGCCTTGCGCGAGACGAGGCCGAACACGCTCAAGGCATCCTCTTCCGTGATGGTGGTGCCCTTGAACGCGATCAGCTGGTCGAGTGAAGAAAGCGCGTCGCGCATGCCGCCTTCGGCGCCGCGCGCTATGGCGAGGAGCGCGTCCTGGTCGGCCGTGATGCCTTCCTTGCCGCAGATGTACTGCAGGCGGGCCGCGATCTGGTGCGTCTGGATGCGGCGCAGGTCGAACCGCTGGCAGCGCGAGACGATGGTCGCGAGAACCTTGTCGCCCTCCGTCGTCGCGAAGACGAACTTCACGTACGGCGGCGGCTCCTCCAGCGTCTTGAGGAGCGCGTTCCACGCCGAGGGCGTGAGCATGTGGCATTCGTCGATGATGAAGATCTTGTACTTCGAGGTCGTCGGCTTGAACTGGACGGCCTCGATGATCGGACGCACGTCCTCCACCTTGTTGTGGCTGGCGGCGTCGAGCTCCGTGACGTCAAGCGACCTGCCGGCTGCGATCTGCTTGCAGTTGTCGCACTCTCCGCACGGCTCCACGCCCTTCGGGCTTGCGCAGTTGAGCGCCTTCGCGAAGATGCGCGAGAGCGTGGTCTTGCCGATGCCGCGCGGGCCGACGAAGAGGTAGGCGTTGGCGATGCGCCCCGATTCCAGGGCGTTCCTGAGAGTGCGCGTGACGTGCTCCTGGCCGACGACATCGTCGAACGTCATCGGCCTGTACTTCAGCGGCAACGCCACATGGACTTGTTCTGTCTCCTGCATAGGCTAGATTATACCATATCTCGCCGCGGCATGCGTCATCCCAGCGAAATGCTCATGCCGAAGCCGGGAGGTATGTCGTCCGGGCGATGTGCCACGCAGATCGCCGTGCAATCCGGGCGCGACGAAAGGTAGCGCGCGATCCGCGAGCGCAGGCGGCGCGACGCCGCCGCGTCCAGGTTCAGGCAAGGCTCGTCCAGAAGCAGCAGGTCCGGATTCTTGCACAGCGCCATTTCCAGAAGCTCGTCCGCGCCTAGGCCAAGATAGGCCTGCTGCTCCGGCGACACCATGCCGATGCGCCGCCGCACCTTGGCAAGCTCCGTGCCGGGCGCGCGACGCACGCCGAACACGGTCACGTCGTTGGCGTAGGACAAGGGACTGTCCCCCGTGATGAGCGCAAGAAGCGTTGTCTTGCCGCTCCCGTTCGGACCCTGCAACACCCAATGCTCGCCGCGCCGGACCGTCCACGAGAACCCGTCGAAAAGCTTCCTCCGCCCAAAGCGAATCCGAATCCCCCTCAGCTCAACCACTGGAGTCGCTTGATGACCCCGTATTATCTCCCGGTCCCGGCGGTCCCGGTGGTCCCGGCGGTCCCGGCACTCCCCTCGCTCCCGCCCCTCCCCTCGCTCCCGGCCAAGATAGCGCACTTCGGTCACACAGGAAGGGATCTCGTCCTCGTGCCGCACGGAAAGGAGGAGCGCCGTTCCTTGCGCGGCCAGCGTATCCAGAAGCCGCTTGAGCTCGTCGCGCCGCTCAGGGTCCAGTCCAGCGCACGGGTCGTCCAGCACCAGCAGGGCAGGGCATGAAAGGAGCGCGTGCGCGAGCAGCACACGGCGCGTCTCGCCGTTCGAGAGCGCGAGGAAGGGACGGTCCATAAGTTCGCGGATACGAAGAATCGGCATGATCCTGCGACGCGCAGCGGCGTAGGATCGACGTTCCGCGAGGCGCGACCGCCCGACCTCGAACGGGTTGACGTCGAACACGCGGTTGAAGCAGAGGACATCGGCCACGGTATCGCCAGAGCCGGCATCGTCCACGAGCGAATAGTAGCGTGCCTGCAGGAATCCCCCCTTCCGCGCCGCCGCGCGCTGCTGCGCGAAGGAGACGAGCCGCACGCGCCCTTCCATTCCTTCATCCATCTCCACGGACATTCCGCGCGGCACCGGCTCCTCGCCGGCGACGATCCTGCACAGGCGCGACTTCGCCGCGCCGTCGTCGCCGAGAAGCGCCCAGCAGCTTCCGCGCTCGAACCGCCAGGCTCCACCTATAGAACTTACCTTTGGCATTTCCCTGTATTTTATCAAACAATCCGCCCCGCCCCAAGATTTAATGGTATAATGTGGCGATGAAACGGCTTTTTCTAGGAGCGGTCATACTTGCGGCGCTGGTCGGTCTTCTGTATGTGCCGACAGGTTCGTTTGGATTTCTGCATCTTGATGACCATGACTACACTTTCCTCTGCCCATTCGTGCACGACGGGCTGTCATGGGGCAACATGAAGGAAGCGTTCACGAACCTGAGCCATGGCGGCGTATGGATGCCGCTCACATACATTTCCTACATGTGCGACATCTCCCTGTTCGGGCCCGGAGCAGGGCCTCATCATCTCGTGAACGTGGCGCTCCACATGGCCAACACGATGTTGCTGCTGACGCTCGCCTGGCGGCTCGCGGACAACAGGCAGCACTTCTGGATTGTGCTTGCCGTAGCATTTTGGGCTTTCCATCCGCAGCGCGTGGAAGCCGTGGCGTGGATCGCCAGCCGCAAGGAGCTGCTGTGGGCCGCATTCACTCTCGCGGGCCTGCTGTTCTGGGGATCGGCAGATCGCAGATCGGCCATCAGATCCATCGCGGCGTACTTGTGCTGCGCGCTCGCATGCATGAGCAAGCCTACGGCCATGTGCTTTCCCGCGCTCGCGCTTTGCGTGGATCTTGCGATGCGCAGGGGCGGCATCAAGGCCAAGTGCATCTTCCCCTACCTGCCGCTCCTGCTTATGGCCATCGCCACGGGCGCGCTCGCCATGTATTCGCAGACACACCCAGCCGGTCACGAGGTACGCGCGCTCTTCAGCGCATCCCTGCCGTGGCGGCTTCTCAATGCCATTGTGGCGATCGGCCTTTCGCTGTTCCAGCTGGTCGTGCCCGTAGGCATCCACATCGACTACCGCGCCGTCCCTGGGCAGTGGCCTATACACGGGCTCCTAGGTTGCCTTACATTCGTTTCATGCCTAGTGCCTAGTGCCTGGTGCTTGATGCGCCGCCAAGATGGCGGCTCTCCATGTCCCCAACCACTAGCCACTAACCACTACGCACTAGCCACTATCCTCTGGTTTCTGGCCGCCCTCCTGCCAACCCTTGGCATCTTCGGCAGCTTCGGCGAACATGCGCGCGCCGACCGGTTCCTCTACGTGCCGATGATGGCCGTGGCGGTGGCGATGGCGATGGCGGGAGGGGAGTGGGGCCAGGACCGCCGAGACCGCCGAGACCACCGGGAAAAGCCAGCCAAGAAGTGGCAGGGCTTGGCAATAAGGTCCATGGCCGGCCTGTATGTGGCGACATTGGCCGTGATGGCATGGCCTGTGATCGACTCCTACAGAAACGACGAGTCCGTCTTCAGGCGCGCACTGCTCTTCGATCCAGACAACGGCCGCGCACTCGCACACGTTGGCCAGGCGGAATGCGCCCAGCGCAACGGCATCGACCGCGGCATCGAACATCTGCGCAGAAGCCAGGCAGTCCGTCCGCGCGACGACACCTCCGCCCAGCTGGCCTACGCGCTCGCAATGCGTGGCCATTCCGGCGACTTCGGCGAGATCCGCCGCCTATGCAGCAAGTTCGCCTGCGACCATACGCTAGACAGGAAGGGACAGGCCCTCGAGGCGCTTGGCATCACGGCCATGCGCCAGCGACGGTGGAACGAGGCCATCGGCTGCCTCTACGACTCCATCCGCGCGCCGAACCGCTTCTACTCGAACGAGGACGCCATGCTGAAGCTCGCCGCATGCCTCTGCAACGCAGGCCGGCAAGCGGAAGCCACGAAATGGCTCGAGCAGCTGACGAGCTCTAAGAGAACGGACATCAGAGGGAAGGCTATCCAGTCGCTGGAGACGCTCAAGCGCAACCCACGGACCGTGCTATTCCTCGATTAGGTTAACCACGGATTAGGTTAACCACGAAATACACGAAACACACGAAAAGCATTTCGGCACCCTTTCGTGTGTTTCGTGTGTTTCGTGGTTCAATAAGACTCAGATGTTCTTCAAGTCCAGAGAGAGCAGGAACTCCGGGTTCGACTTGAACTTCTTCATTCCCGCCAAAACGCTCTGCATGGCTCGTTCGGGACCGGCGTCGGAAAGGACACGACGGAGCGCCCACGTCTTCTCCAGCTCGAGAGGAGCGAGAAGCAGGTCCTCCTTGCGCGTTCCGGACTTGTCGATGTCGATTGCCGGGAAGATGCGCTTGTCGGCCATGGCGCGGTCGAGCACCAGTTCCATGTTGCCCGTGCCCTTGAACTCCTCGAAGATCACCTCGTCCATGCGCGAGCCGGTGTCGATGAGCGCCGTCGCGATGATAGTGAGCGAGCCGCCGTTCTCGATGTTGCGAGCCGCGCCGAAGAAGCGCTTCGGACGATGGAGCGCAAGCGCGTCCACGCCGCCCGTCAGGATCTTGCCGGAATGCGGCTGCACGGTGTTGTAGGCGCGCGCCAGGCGCGTGATCGAATCGAGGAGGATGATCACGTCCTTGCCGTTCTCCGCCTGCCGGCGCGACATCTCGATAACCATCTCGGCGACGTTGACGTGGTGCTGAGGCTCCTCGTCGAATGTCGATGAGAGAACCATCGCTTTCGTGTTGCGCTGCATGTCCGTGACTTCCTCCGGACGCTCGTCGACGAGCAGCACGATCAGCACGGCCTCGGGATGGTTGGCCGTGATGGCGTTCGCCATCTTCTGGAGGAGGACTGTCTTGCCGACGCGAGGCGGAGCCACGATGAGCCCGCGCTGTCCGAAACCGATTGGCGTGAAGAGATCGACGACGCGCATCGAGAACTCGGTGGGCTTCGTCTCCAGCACGATGCGACGCGTCGGGAACGTGGGAGTCAGGTTCTCGAAGTGAACTATGCGGGCCGCCTCGCTGGGCGTCTTGCCGTTCACGGTGAGCACGTTGCCGAGCGCAAAGAAGCGGTCACGGTCGCGAGGATCGCGGATCGGCCCCTCGATAGTGTCGCCCGTGCGCAGCGCGTGCCGACGGATCTGCTGCTGGGGAATGAACACGTCCTCGGGGCACGCGAGGAAGTTGGTCTTCGCCGAGCGCAGGAACCCATAGCCCTCCTTCACCACCTCAAGGCAGCCGCTCGCCAGAACAGCGCCGCCATGATTGAGGTAGCGGCGGATGGCGTGGAAGATGATCTCGTGCCGCTTCATCGCGCCAAGCTCTTCGGCGTTGGCGTCTGGCCACATCTTCTCCACGATCGTGGCGTTGTCCCAGGAGTGGATGTCCGCCAGCTTGTACTCGGGGAGATCGGGATTGCGGGGAACGGTCGGTTCCGGCGGCTGGTAGTTCTGCTGCGGTGGCGGCTCCGGCGGACGCCGGTTCCCCTGCACGCTCTGCCCGTTACGCATCTTGTTGCGACGCTCGAACCACTGGCGGCGCTTCAGCTGCCGGTTGGATAGCGGCTGCTCGCTATGGGCAGGGGACGGCGGGATTTGAGATTGGGGATTGGGTGAGTTATGGGGATCTGCCGTCTCGGCGGCGACAGGGACTGGAGCAGACACGGGATCGCCGCCAAGATGGCGGCTCTCCATATCCTTCGTGGGCACGGCACTCTTGTCGTTTTCGGTCGCAACAAGTTGCACCCCTCCCGTATGGGGAGCCGCCGTCTCGGCGGCGGACGCAGGTGCCCCTCCCGCATTGGCAGCCGCCTCGGCGGCCGCCTTGGCCGCGGCACGGGCGGCACGTTCGGCATTGGTGGGGCGTCCGCGCTTCTTCTTCGGCTTCGCCTCGGCCGGCGCGTCCGCAGGGGCGGACGCTGGACCTGCTTCGGACGCGACACTATCTTCTGTATTCATTCTGCCTTTTCCATTCTGCCGATAAGCCATGCGGCACAACGCTGCACTTCTGCCTTCAGCTCTTCTACTGTCGAATTGTTTTGGATTGTCCAGTCGGCGCGAGCGGCCTTTTCGGCCATGGGCATCTGCGCCGCGAGACGCGCCTCCGCCTGCGCCCGCGTGTAACCGCGTGTACGCATCATACGGTCGATCTGACGATCTTCCGTGGAGGAGACGCAGAGTATTGTATCATAATCTGACTCGAAATGCGACTCGAAAAGCAGCGGAATGATGGAAAGGTGAAAGGTTAAGGGGGAAGGTCGATCGGGATGTCGGTCGCCGAGTGTCGGATGTCGAAGAGGGGAATGGGCGAAGGCCAACAGACGCTGGCGCACCAGCGGGTGGAGGATAGCTTCGAGGTCGCGTCTCGCGGCGGTCGCAACAAGGTGCGACCCTCCCGCAAAGACAATCTCCGCCAGCCTAGAGCGGTCTATTCCGCCATCGGAGGCGAGAACCGACTGGCCGAAGCGAGAGACGATGGCAGAGACGGCCGCGCCGCCTGGCGCTTCCAGCTCGTGAACGACATCGTCCGCATCTAATGTCTGAACGCCAAGTTCCCGAAAGAACTTGGCGACCAGGCTTTTCCCGCAGGCGATGCCACCTGTCAGTGCTGTACGCATCACTTTTAGCTTTTAGCTAAAAGCTAAACAACAAATCACTTCTCTTCCGCTGCAGGCGGAGGCGTGGCCGGAGCTTCGGCGGCAGGAGTCTCGACGGAAGTTGTCGAGCTGCTGTTCTGGATCATGCGGCCATCCGGCCCAACCAAGCGCGCCGTCACGAACAGGAGCAGGTTGCGCTTGTTCGACCACTCGCTGCGGCTACGGAAGAGACGCCCGATAAACGGGATGTCGCCAAGGAACGGTATCTTGTCCTCCATCGACTTGCGCTCTTCCGTGATCAGTCCGCCCATGACCACCGTGGCACCGTTGTAAAGCGTGACGACCGTATCGATCGAACGCTCCTTGAAGAACGGCTGTTCCATCGGCACCGTGAACCACTGCATGTCCTCGTTGCCGCTCGCGAGGGCCATCGCCTGCGCGGTGGAGCTCATCACGGAGGACATCGGCACCTTCATGCCGTAGTCCTTCCATGTCGGCTCGGAGATCACCTTCGGGTTCAGCTTCAGGTTGATGAAGTTGCCCTCGGCCGAAAGCTCGGGCGTCACCGTCAGGATCACGCCCACTTCCTGGGTCTCGAAGTTCTGGGGCTCCACCATCGGGAGGATCTTGCCGTCGCTGCCGCCGGAGCTGCCCGTGATGGACTGATTGCCGGAGGACGAGGTCGACTGAATCGTCACGTCGTAGTCCTGCGGATAGCGGTAGATCGTCACGACCTTGATCGTCGCCTCCTGGCCAGACTTCGTGACGACCTTCGGCGCGGAGAGGAGATCCGTGTCGCTGCGCTGCGAGAGCATGTGCAGGATCATCGAGAGGTCAGCATTTCCGAGGAACGCATTCACGCGCATGAACTGGTCGTTCTGTGACGCGCCCTTGCCGGAAATGTGGTTGTCCTCTGTCGAGAGGTAACGCATGCCTGTCTGGTATGTTGCGCCATTGATGGCATTGATGCCTATGTTCTTGCCCGTCGAAAGCTGGGTAGCGTCCACTATCGTGCCCTGGACTCCATTGTAGTACTTGTCGAGCGACCTTAAAGTCTTTGTCACGTCTGTACCGTTTTCTTGCACGGTATAAGTATGCTCATACACCGGACGCCCATTTGCCCATTGCGCATAATTTCCGCTAGTTATCGGATTGCGAACAGACGTGAGCCCCTGATTCCAAAGATTCCACGTTCCAGCGGATTGCGTTGGAGACGTCGTTTCCGTAATTGTCGACGTTCCGTCGGCATTTGATGTAACAACACGCTCCGTTGTCGTTTGCGTGTTGTAATAGTAGGTACCATCCTTCAGGTTCAGCACCTTGGCAAGCTTGCCGCCAACGTTGAACGAGTAGTCGGAGTTCAGGAGCCACTCGAAGCCGAGGGAGTTCAGGTCCTCCTGCGCGACCTCGACGAAGCGCGTCTCGACCTCGATCATCTTCGGCGTCGCGTTCAAGTCGTTGAGCGCGTCCTCAAGGACCGCAAGTTGCTCTTCGGTGTTCGTTACGCGTAGCTTGCCGAGGGCCTTGATGTACTTGATCTTCGCGCCATTCGGCCAAGCGACGCCGAGATCGGAGAAGAACGCCTTCCAGGAATCCTCGGGATTGTCTTCGTCGCCGCCGGCGTTGTTGCCGCCAAACTCTCCCGCACCCTGGTTCTTCAGGTCGCTGGAGGCGTTGTTCATGCGGTCGACAAAGTCTTCGACCACGTTGTAGGAACGCGTCACCATCTCATCGGTCGTCATGGTCTTGGGCATAACCATTACCACGTTGCCCTGCACCTTGAACTTGTAGGCTGGCTTGATGACCTTGCAGACGAGGTTGAGCGCTTCCCACAGGGAGACGTTAGAGGCGTTGACGTTCGGAATCACAGGCACGTCCCCTGCGGCAGCGTCCTCCTCCGCAGCTGCGCCGAACGCGTTGGCGTTGCCGCCCTGCTGCTGCGCGGCTCCGCCGTCAGCACCACCTGCGGTCAGCGTCTTGTCGAGCTGAAGCACGAAGTTGAAGCCGCGCTGGTCGACAGGAATCTCCGGACGGTCGAAGTCCTTCGACGCCTGGGTGAAGAACTCGACGGCGTCGATGATCGTGGCAGGAGGACGGAAGGAAATCGACGGGAGGATCATCTCCTGCATGCGCTTCTCGATCGACTGCTCCACAGACACGCCGCCCTTGCCGCTGGCAGGAGTCTTGACAGTACCGCCGTCGATGGCCTTCAGCTCTCCGGAATTCACGGCATAGACCGGACGCCACGCGGCGCCGATGTCGGCAATCATCCCGCGCCTTGTCGCCTCGCGCTCGTTGTCGATCACCATCTCGCGGCGGCGCTGGATGCGCGCGCGGAGTGCAATCGCCTCAGTGTTGTAGGGGTCGTAGCGCAGGACAAGATCCACCTGCTCCACCGCCTTGTCGAGGTCAAGCACCGAAAGGTACTGTGAGGCCAGACGGAGACGACGGCGGATCGTGTCGCGGTCCTCCTTGTACTCCTTGTCGTTCCTGCGATGGGAGATGGCGGAGACATCGGTGACCGCCTCGGTCACGGTCTCCGTCTCCAACGCGTCGATCAAGGCGGCCGCGCGGGGATGCCGCAGCTTCTGGGCTTCCTTGGCATAGACCTTGGCTGCCTCACGGTCGCCGTCCTTCAGCGCCTGCTTGCCGGACTGGTATTGAGCCTCGGCCATGCCAGTGACGCACTCCTTGCGCAGATCTCCCGCGTTGGCGCGATCGGAGATATGAGCATAGGCGAGACGATACATCTTGTAGGCATTCTCCCAGTCGCGCGCAACCATCGCCTCACGAGCCGCGCCAAGTTCCTCGGCGGCCTGCTGCTCAAGTGCCTCGCGACGCAGCTTTTCCGTTGCAATGATGTCCTTGAGAAGATCGTCTTCGGGAAGCGCTTCGGCCGCAGGAGCGGGAGCCTCCGCGACCGCTGGCGCAGGAGCGGGTTCCGCCGCAGGCGCAGGCGCAGGCTCGGCAGCAGGCTTCTCCTCCGCCGGCTTCTCGGCGGGAGCGGGAGCCTCCGCGACCGCTGGCGCAGGAGCGGGTTCCGCCGCAGGCGCAG
>CAMPAF010000008.1 GCA_946631535.1 uncultured Verrucomicrobiota bacterium | reverse complement strand
CGCGCGCTCGTGAACCCAGGCATGGGCTGGACCATGCACTACTACTCGAACGTGCCGCGCAACTACGGCTCCACCATCGAGCCGGGCGATGCGATTGAGTGGTTCCCCGGCTGCTCTGCCTGCTACCTGCGCATACCGTGGGCGTACCTTGAGCCGGAGGAGGGCGTGTACAACTGGTCTGCGCTCGACACGCCGGCCCAGCGCTGGATCGAGCGTGGCGGGCAGATCGCGTTCCGCATCACCTGCTCCGAAAGCTGGCTGGAATACGCCACGCCCAAGTGGGTGTTCGACGCTGGCGCGAAGGGAATCCGCTGGACTTGGGGAAAGGGGCCCGACAAAAACGGAAAGCTGGTAGATCCCGAGTTCGCCGATCCCATCTTTCTGGAGAAGCTTGAGAACTTCCTCAAGGCGTTCGCCCGGCGCTACGATGGCCGACCAGAGGTGGCCTTCATGGACATCGGCACCTATGGCCTCTGGGGCGAGGGACATACGCTCATGTCCTCGAAGGTGCCCCAGGAGAAGATGAACGTGGACGTCAAGAAGCACATCGACCTTCACGTGAAGTGCTTCCCTCGCACGACGCTCGTCATATCGGACGACGTGTCCGGCCCGTCCAACAGAAGCGGCAGCTATCCGCTGCTCGACTACGCGCGCGAGAAGGGAGTCGGCTGGCGCGACGACTCCGTGCTCGTCGCCAATCCGCCGAACAGCTGGTACCATGCCGATCAGGCGGAGCGCTACTGGCGGACGTTGCCGGTGGTGCTGGAGCACGAACACTATCTCGGTTCGGTCAAGCGCGGCGCATGGTCGAAGGACCTGCTCGTGAAGAGCGTGGAGGACATGCACGCGAGCTACATGTCGATCCACGGTCCGGCGAAGAAGCTCCTCGACGAGAACCGCGACGCGATCGACAAGATCAACCTCCGCCTCGGCTACAGGTTCCAGCTGCGCGAGGCGTCATGGCCCGATGTCGTCCACGTTGGGCCAGAAGCGCGTCCGTTCGGCGTGGCATGGACGTGGGCCAACGCCGGCGTGGCGCCATGCCACGCCGACGCGTTCCCGTGCCTCACGGTGAAGGACGCAAGTGGGCGCATCATGGCCGTGCTTGCTGACGACAAGTTCAACCTGCGCGAGTTGAAGGTAGGCGAGCCCGGCAAGGCGCCACCTGCCGCGCATGGCTTCGAGCGCGTATTGGGCCGCTGGTCGGCGCCGACGTTCAGCCACGGCGAGTTCGACGTATACGTCTCCGTGGGCAAGGTGGACGGGACCCCGGTCTACGAGCTGCCGCTCCCCGGTTGCGACGGCCACCGTCGCTACAGGCTTGGAAAGATACGGTTCGAGAAATGAGCCAAGCCCCGCATCATGGCGCGGCCCGCGCGAAAAGTTAATTATTTTTCACCATTTCGAGCAGCATACATGGTATACTACACATCTGTTTTGCGTAAGGAAGAGAAGAGACATGTGGAACTACTCTGAGAAGATGCTGGACTATTTCCGCAACCCCAGGAACGTGGGGACTATAGAGAACCCTGACGGCACGGCGACCGTTGGGTCGCTCGCCTGCGGCGACGCGCTCACGTTCCAGTTCAAGCTCGGCCCTGACGGGCGGATCGCGGAAGCGAAGTTTCAGACGTTCGGCTGCGCGTCGGCCATCGCGTCGTCGTCGGCCCTCACCGAGATGGTGATCGGCAAGACGCTGGAGGAGGCCTCGAAGATCACTAACAAGGAGATCGCGGACTTCCTCGGCGGGCTGCCGCCACAGAAGATGCACTGCAGCGTGATGGGGCGCGAGGCGCTGGAGGCCGCCATCAAGAACTTCAAGACGGGCGAGAACTCGGACCGTAACCTGGAGGACACGATGCTCTGCACGTGCTACAACGTGTCCGAGAACGAGGTGCGCCGCGTGATCACCGAGAACTCCCTCACCACCGTGGAGGAGGTGACGAACTTCACCAAGGCCGGCGGCGGCTGCGGGAAGTGCAAGCCGAAGATACAGGCGATACTCGACGAGATCAACGGCAAGTAGGTTGTGGCTAGTGGCTAGGAAAGGAAGGTTTGGCATGGAGCGGCGAGAGTTTCTGAAGCTGGCGGCGGCGGCCGGGACGGCGGCGGCGATCGGGAAGGGGGCGTCGGCCCAGGCGTGCGGCGGGGCGGCGTGCCGTCCGCTCAAGCGCATCACGATCGAGTCGGCAGCGTGCGGGTTCGAGCGCGAGCCGATGGTGCGTCCGTTCGGCTTCAAGGGAGGGTATCTCACCGAGGAGTGGATCGTCTCGGCCTGCCTGCGGTCGACCTCCGGCAAGCACGGCATCGGGCTCGGCACGCAGAGCGTCCTCTGGAGCGATGCGGCTGTCTTCGCCGCGAACTCGGAGGCGGGCGGCAACGCGATCATGTTCGCGATGACGCAGCACGCGCTGAACCTAGCGAAGGGGATGAGCTTCGTCTCGCCGGTGGAGCTGAACGAAGCGCTGTGGCCGCAGGTTCTGGAGTACGGGAAGAAGGTGGCTAGCAACCCGAGGCTCCGCGCGACGTTCGCGCTGAACGCGCTCGTGGCGGTGGACAACGCGGCATGGGTGCTCTTCGCGCGCGAGAACGGGCTGACGGACTTCGACTCAATGATCCCGGCGGCGTACCGCCCGGCCCTCTCGGCGCGCCACGCGAAGTGCGCGTCCATCCCGCTCTTCTCCTACAAGGTGCCGGTGGACGAGATCAAGGCGGCGGTCGACTCCGGCTACTTCTTCATGAAGATCAAGATCGGCCAGCCCGGCACGCAGGAGGAGATGCTCGCGAAGGACATGGCGCGCGTCTCGCAGATCCACGCGACGCTGAAGGACTGCCGCACGCCCTACACGAAGACGGGCAAGCTGCCGTACTACTTCGACGCGAACGGGCGCTACGAGAAGAAGGAGACGCTTCTTAGGTTCATCGACCATCTGAAGAAGATCGGCGCCTACGAGCAGGTTGCGATCGTCGAGGAGCCGTTCGACGAGTACGCGGAGATCGACGTGCGCGACATCCCGCTGCGTCTCGCGGCGGACGAGAGCGCGCACACGGTGAAGGACGCGCTCGAGCGCATCGAGATGGGCTACCGCGCGATGGCGCTCAAGCCGATCGCGAAGACGATGTCCATGAGCATGAAGATCGCGCAGGCGGCGTTCGAGAAGAACGTGCCGTGCTTCTGCGCGGACCTCACGGTGTGTCCGGCGATGGTGGAGTGGAACAAGGCCGTGGCGGCGCGCCTGCCGGCGTTCCCGGGCCTCGGCGACCTCGGGCTCGTGGAGACGAACGGCCACCAGAACTTCCGCAACTGGGAGACGATGCGCAAGGACCTCGCCTACGAGACGGCGCACTGGACGCGCACGGAGAAGGGCGTATTCGAGCTGGACGCCGACTACTGGAAGAAAAGCGGCGGCATCCTGGAGCCTATGCCGCGCTACGAGGCGATGTACGCCCGCCGCTGATTCGCCATTGGCGGAAGGGGGGGGATTCGAACCCCCGGTGGACTTGCGCCCACACAACCTTTCCAAGGTTGCACCATCGACCACTCGGACACCCTTCCATGGCGGAAAAGCGGCAATAGTATATCGTTTTTCCGTCTCGGACACAAGCACAAAATGGTCGCACCGGACGCGCGGCTACTTCTGCAGCCATTTTCCGGCGTCGTTCTGGTACCAGACACCGGAACCTGCAGGAACCTTCTCGCGCCATTTCTCGGCGTGACGGCGCTGGACGGATTCGAGCGATGCACCGCTTGACTTGACGACTTCTGAGAATCGTTTCATGCGACGCGCGTTCGACTCGGCGATCAGGATGTGGTCGGCGTCCGTGGCCTTGTCTCGAGCCTCGAGCATCGCGCGGTTCGTTATGCCTGCGGCCTGACGGTCGAGCATGCTCTTGATGGCGACGAAGTCTCCCTGCGGCTTTTGCAGGTTCTCGTCGGCAAACGCCTTGTCCAGTTCCTTGTCAACCTTGACGTTGAGGTTGATGTCCATCGTGATGTGGATCGGCTTCACTTCTACCGGCTTGATCTCGCTTTCGGTCTTGACGCTGAAGCATCCAGCGGCGCAGATCGCTGCGAGGACGGCAAACGATGGTAGTGTCTTCATTTCATTTCTCCTAGTTTGTTTGTGAGCTTTTTTTTCTTTCTGATGGCCTTTAGGCCTTCTTTAAGAAGCGAGTCGAGATTGCTGTGGAAAGTAATCTCGAGGGACACCGGGATGGTGACCAGATCGTGCTCGTATTTGCCGACGAGCTTTACGGAGAGTGCCTGCCTTCCGTCTTCTTCCGGGTATAGCGAAAGCTTGAAGACGTCGTAGGAGAGGTCCGTGAGCGCCTTCGAGAGATTGTCGCAATCCTCCTGCTGCATGCCTCCTAGCGCCATGTTGTCAATGAAAGGCTTTGCGTCGAAAATCTTCAGTCGGCCCTTTTCGCCGGGAACGGAATGCAGATACGTGTATTTGAGCTCAAAGCGATTGTCTGCCTTGAGGTACGTTATCGGCAATTTGCCATATAGACGCCCTGACGCCTCGCCGTTGAAGCCCTTCAGGTGCATCAGGACATCGCCAGCGTCCACGCCGTCCAGCGCGATGGTGGCCTTAAGCATCTTCTTGCCGTTGACGAACGAGTATAGCCGGGCGTCGCCACCGCAGCAGGAAGCGCCTGCCTCGGAGACCATTAGCATTCGTTCAACGATGTTTGTGGTTGTCGGCCCCGTGGCGGAAGCGGTGGCATTCGTTAGCGTTATCGTGCGCTCCTCGACGTGGACAGTGGCGAATACGTTGGAAAAGGTGAATCCCGAAGCCATGATGCACTCGGCGCGCGGTCGGATCGGCATGATGTCCACGTAGTCGGCGATGCCCAAGGCGCCGGCATTTAGACGCATGTTTTCCACGACTACCGGCTGCTCGCCCACGAAACAGGAGAGCGCCACGTTCGCGAGCTTGCAAGAGGCCGACCACCTTGGCACAGGCACTTTCTTGGTGCGTTCGGCAGTGGCTCTTATCGCGACATCGCCGTTGAAGACGAGATTCGAGACTGCAGGGATCTGGACACGGGAGAGTATCTGTCTGATGACGGGATCGCCATCGCTGAACGCAGTGGCGTCCAGCCGTGCGTCCTCGACGCGCCAATCGCCCGAACTGGAGGCGGAAAACCTGGCCCACAGCCGCCATGGCGTATCGTCTAGCGAGAAGTTGACGTCTCCCTTGACATCAACGCCAAGAAAGCGGAAAGACGGCACGACATCTACCTTTAGAGTGTATGGCCAGTCGAGGAGCATGCCGTTCGCGGTGACTCTGTATCCATCGTAGTGGCTAGAGATGGAAAAGCCTACGGTGGCGGTGGTGCTTTCGAACATGTTGGTGGCGCCGCCAAGATATGGAGCAAGGTCGAATGTCCGCGTGTCGAACTTGTGCGAGACGAGGAAAACTGAAGTCGACGCGATCAGCGTGCCGAAGGTCACGGCCAACCCCAAGAGAACCCATGGCCAGATCCTGCGCTTTCGCTTTCTCGTCTTTTCTTCCATTTCCTATTTGTCGCCTGCCGTCTACTGGTCCTCGGTGACGCGGCGGATTTCCTTCACCGATGTGACGCCCTTGAACACCTTCGCCCAACCGTCCTCGCGCAGGGTCTTCATGCCCTTCGAGAGAGAGAGCGTCTGTATCTGCGTCGCGTTCTGCCGCTGGATGATGGCAGATTCGATCTCCTCGTCCACCTCGAGCACCTCGAAAAGGGCGCGGCGTCCCTTGTAGCCGGTGCGGCTGCACGATTCGCAGCCGTGCTCGGCCGGGTCCCACACGGTCTCGCGCTCTGGCGGGTATGAAAGGTCGTAGTACTTGCGGTCGAGCGGCACCTCCACCTTGCACTTCGGGCAGAGACGGCGGCAGAGGCGCTGTCCCATCACGCCGGCTACCGCGGACGCGATGAGGAACGGCTCCACGCCCATGTCCGTGAGACGCGGGAAGGCGCCTGCGGCAGTGTTCGTGTGGAGCGTGGAGAACACCATGTGGCCGGTGAGCGACGCGTTGATGGCGATCTCGGCCGTCTCGCGGTCGCGGATTTCGCCGACCATGATCTTGTCTGGGTCCTGACGGAGGAATGCGCGCAGCGTTCGCGCGAAGTCGAGGCCGATGTCCTTGTTCATCTGCACCTGGATGATGCCGTCCATCTGGTATTCGATCGGGTCCTCCGCCGTGAGGATGCGCACGTCCATCGTGTTCACCTCGTGGAGGAACGAGTAGAGCGAGGTGGACTTTCCCGATCCGGTCGGCCCGGTCACGAGGAAGATGCCGTTCGGGCGGCGGATGATCTTGTCCACGACGGCGAAGTCGCGGTCGTTGAAGCCGAGGTCGGACATCTTCACGAAGTTGCCGCTCTTGGCGAGGAGTCGTAGCGAGATGGACTCGCCCCACGCGCCGGGCATGGTGGAGACGCGGATGTCGATGTCCTCGCCGCCGAGGCGGATGCCGATACGACCGTCCATCGGGAGGCGCTTCTCGGCGATGTCGAGGTTGGACATGACCTTGATGCGAGAGATGATGGCGGACTTTAGCCGGTTCAGCTGCGGCGGGACGTCCACCTTGTGGAGCATGCCGTCGATCCGGTAGCGGATGCGGAGCTCCGTCTCCTGCGGCTCGATGTGGATATCCGTCGCGCCCTGGCGGTCGGCTTCCGCGATGATCCTGTTCACGAACTTGACGATGGAGGCCTCTTCGCCCTCGGCGCCCACGTCGATCTTGGAGATCGAGCCGTCGAGGTCGTCCACGGCGTAGCGGCCGTCCTCGATCATCTTCTCGATGGCGTCCGCGCCGACGCCGTAGAACTTCTTTACGGCCTTGTCGATCTCCTCTCGAGGCGCGAGGGCGATCTTGACGGGGCAGCCCGCGGCGAGACGAAGGCCGTCGCCGGCGACGGTGGAGAAGGGGTCGGAGGAGATGACGGTGAGGACCCCGCCCTCAAGCTTGAGCGGGAGGACGTTGTACTGGTATACGGCGCTCGCGGGAAGCTTCTGGAGAACGTCCGGGCGCGGCTGGACGTTCTCCAGCTCTATGTAGTCCATGCCCAGGAACTCGCCGACCTTCTTCAGGAAGTCCGGCTCCCTTGAGCCGCCGAACTTGACCGCCGCCTCGGCGAGGCCCATCTCCGGGTTCTCTGCGCGCCCGTTCTCGATGCGCGCAAGCGCCTCGTCCGAATATAGTCCGGTCGATTTTAGGATTATCGTCGCAAGCTGGTTCGTGTCGTTCATCTTGTTTGCCGTTTCGCTTGGCGGACATTATAGCACAAAATGCCTTCCGCCATTAGACTATATGCCGATCAGGCGGAAGGATGACCGGGCGCGAGGGGCTTGACGACGATGGCGAGGGGGTCGGCCGGACAGTTGCTCTCGCACGCTCCGCAGCCGCGGCACTTGTCCGCGTCCACTATCGGGCAGTTGACGCCGTTTCGCTCCACGAGCTTGACGGCCTTGTAGGGACAGTACTCGTCGCATACCGCGCAGTATTCCTTCTTCTCCCACGCGATGCACTTCTTGCGGTCGATGACCGCAAGGCCGATCGGTGTGGCGTGCTTCTCCTCCACCGTGAGCGGCCGCAGCGCGCCGGTGGGGCACACCTGCGTGCAGGCGACGCAGTCCTGGAAACAGTACTGCTCCTGCTCGATGCAGCGGCTGCGCAGGCGAAGGGCGGGGGTGAACAGGCCGTCGATCCCGCTTTCGCCGAGGTCGGGCTGGATCAGCTGGTAGGGACAGGCCCTCATGCAGTTGCCGCAGCGTGCGCATAGCGCGTTGATGCGCGCGAGGTCGGCGCCGGGCGGACGGATCGCCTTGCGCCCGTTCGGCCTGAAAGCGCGCTTCGCGACGAGGCCGGCGGCTGCGGCCGGGATCGCCGCGAGCATGGTGCGGCGCGTGGCGGCGGCGGCCGAGAGTGACGACGGCGCAGGGGCTTCGGCCTTCGGCTGGCGGAGCCGGCGCGCGAGGAGCATGACGGACTCCTGCAGCCCGCCGAGGGGACAGACCCTGTGGCACCAGACGTTGGGGATGGCCATGCTCAGGGCGAGGATCGCGACGAACCCGATGCCCGTGGTGGCGGCGGCCCACGTGAACGGCTCGCGCCAGACGGCGAAGAAGCCGTTGAAGATGCAGAGCGGGTCGAGCCAGATGAGGAGCGGATAGCCGCATGCGGCCGTGACGGCGATGACGAGCGCGACGACCTTGTTGATCGGGGGCACGCGCTTGACGAGTCCCTTCCCCCACGGGTTCAGCCGCCCGGCGGTCTCCGAGAGGAATCCCATCGGGCAGAGGTGCCAGCAGAAGAAGCGTCCCTTGAAGAACGACAGCACGAGGAGGGGAATCCCCAGCAACATCAGCCAGCCGAGCCAGGCGCGCGCGGCCAGCGCGCCGAGGAGGCTGAGGATCGGGCTGATGCGCGGGAGGATTGAACCGAGCTCGGGATGGGATTCTGGAACGTAGCCCAGCGCGAGGACCGCGGCTCCTGCCGCGATCAGCAGTCGCCAGACGTTGCGGCGAAGCCACTTCATGGATGCCTCCTACGCCTCGACGCGCTCGACCTTGATCTTCGCCAGGTCGGCGCATCCCACGCCGAGTTCGGCGGCGATGCCGATGTGCGGCACGTCCTTGGGAGTCTTCTTGAAGAGCGACGCCGCGTACGTGTCGGCGGCGACGGGGTCTGTCGCGAAGATGATCTCGTGCGGATGCGCCAGCTTGCCGGGACCCTGCGGACCGTGGTCGAGCATGATGCGCGTGGCGTCGATCACGATGAGGTGGGGCTTGAGGAACGTGCTGAAGTCCGCGATGCACTGGTGGAGGCCGTCCCGGTGCCACGTGCGGCGGGAGTTGTTGTCGATGGCGCCCATCCAGTTCTTCATGGAGAGGGAGAGCGTCGCGCCCCCGTGGTGCTTGGCGACGGGCATGTTGATGAGGCAGTCGGCCTCGAGGAGGTCGCGCGACACCCTTGCCTCCTGGCAGGTCTTGCCCTTGGGCACTGAGACGGCCTTGTAGTCGGCCGGCTTTGGACGGTAGAGCTTCGCGATCGTGCCCTTGATCGCGTCGAGCGCGCCGCTCGCCACGAACGTCTTCTTCTCGGGATGGCAGGTGTTCTCCGGGATGGTGACCTGCTTCACCTTGCGGGCTTCGGCCGCGAGGATGAATGCGCGAAGGATGTCGGGATGCGTGTTCCCGCCCTGCTCAGGAGTGGAGTTCCATGCGAGGTTGGGCTTGAGCGCCACCTTGCAGCCAGGCTTGAAGAACTTGTCCCATCCGCCCATCTTCGCCATGCCGGCCTCGACCATCTTCGGGATGTCGGTACCGTGGACGACCACGATCATCGCCTGCGGCTCGGCCGCAAGCGAAGCGCCCGGCAGTGCCGCGGCCCCGGCGACCGCCGCCGCGCCCGCCTTGATGAACGTGCGCCGCTTTATCGTGCGTGCCGGCTTGGTCTCTTTTCTCGTATCGCGCTTCATCTTTTTCTCCCTTCGGGTTGAAGATGCGAACATTATACCACAGGATGCGGACGATTTGTGGTAGAATAAGAGCGTGCTGCGTTACATAGCCAGACGACTGTTCGAGGTGATCCCGACGACGTTCGGGATCATCGTGCTGACGTTTGTCCTCTTCAACGTGGTGGGCGGCTCGTCCGCCGAGGTGGTGCTTGGGAAGAACGCCACCAAGGAGGCGATCGCCGCGTTCAACCACCGCCACGGGTTCGACAAGCCGCTGCTCGTCAACATGGAGAAGGGGCAGCCGCTGTGGGACTCGCAGTTCTGCCATTTCGTCGTCGACCTCGCGCACGGCGACTTCGGCGAGTCGACCGAGCGGCGCGAGCCGGTGATCGACGTGCTGAAGCGCGGCGTCGGCCCGTCGCTCTCCCTCACGGTGCCGATGCTCGTGGGAGGGACGCTCCTCGGCCTGGCGCTTGCGCTCCTCTGCGCGGCGTTCCGCGGCGGCGCGGTCGATCGCGCGGTGCTGTTCGGCTCGACGATCCTGATGAGCGTCAACTACGTGGTGTGGGTGCTTGCCGGGCAGTTCATCCTCGCATACAAGTGCCGCCTCTTCCCGATATGGGGCTACGAGAACGCGTTCTACCTCGTGCTGCCGGTCCTGATCGGCATGCTAAGCTCGCTGGGCGTGGACGTGCGCTTCTTTCGGACGGCCGTCCTCGACGAGATCTACAAGCCGTACGTCCGCACGGCGCGCGCTAAGGGTCTCTCCGGCCCGCAGATACTTGTGAGGCACGTCCTGCGCAACTCGCTCATCCCGATCGTCACGTACGTGTCGCTCTCGATCCCGTACCTCTTCACGGGCTCGTTGATGCTGGAGTCGTTCTTCGGCATCCCCGGCCTCGGCAGCGTGTCGCTGAACGCGATCCACTCCGCCGACCTCGCCGTGGTGCGCGCCGTGGTGGTGCTGGGGGCGCTCCTATACCAGGTGGTGAATCTGGTGACCGACCTCGCCTACGCATGGCTCGATCCGCGCGTGCGGCTGGGATGACGCACCCAAAGACATGTCAAGGAGAACGAACATGAAAGAACTCAACGCAAGGTTCCTCTTGCTCTGTGCCACGCTTGCGTGCGCGCCTTGTCTGCTAGCTGACGCTAGCGCCGCGATGGCCGAATCGTGGGTAGGGACGCTTCCCGCCACGCGGCTCGCGAGCGGAGCAGAGGTGCCGCCGCTCGACGTGACGGGTCCGAGGAGCGTCCACGTGGCGGGCGACTTCGCGAGGTTCGAGCACGTTTGGGCGCGGCTTGATCGCGGCGAGCCCGTGAGGATCGCAGTCATCGGCGGGTCCATAACGCAGGGCGCGGGCGCATCGAAGCCCGACAGGCGCTGGGGCGAGACGTTCTGCGCGGGATGGCGCAGGGCGTTCCCGAACGCCAAGATCGATTTCGTCAACGCGGGCATCGGGGCGACCGGAAGCGACATAGGCGCGTTCCGCCTGCGGCGCGACGTGCTCGACAAGAAGCCTGACGTGGTGGTGGTGGAGTTCGACGTCAACGACCCCAACACGCGCGAGCGCGCCGAATCGTACGAGGGTGTCGTGCGGCAGCTTCTCAAGGCGCCTGGCGACATCGCGGTGATCCTTCTCGGGATGGTGGGGCAGACCGGAAGCAACTCGCAGGAGTGGCACGCCAAGGTCGCCCGCCACTACAGCCTGCCGCACGTGAGCTGGCGCGACGCGCTGTTCTACCCGTACGTGAAGGAAGGGACGGTCAAGTGGTCCGACCTCTCGCCGGACACGGTCCATCCCAACGACATCGGCCATGCCTACGCCGCCGCGCTGCTCAACCGCTACCTGTCGCGCAAGTACCTCGAGTGGAAGACGTCAGGACGCGCGCCTGCTGCGATTCCACCGCTGCCGGCGCCGCTGTTCGGCACACGCTACGACAAGGGCGAGTTCCGCCTGATGGCGAACGTGAAGACGATCGAGAACAAGGGCTTCTTCCCGCTCCGCGACCACTGCTGGGGCGAGGGTCTCGCCTGCACCAACGCCGGCTCGCGCCTCGTGTTCGAGGTCGAGGGCAGCACCGTGGCGATCCTCTACCGCCTCGGCTGCAAGCCGTTCAACTGGGGCAAGATGGACGTGTACATCGACGGCGAGCCGGTCGTGCGCAATCACAGCTGCTTCCGCGACCAGTGGTGGTGGTACACGCCGGCGCTCTTCCTCTGCAGGGACAAGCCCGGAAGGCACGTGGTGGAGGTCGTGGCCCTGAACGATAAGGACGAGAAGAGCAACGGCTACGGATGCCATCTGGCGGGCCTGCTCGTCACCGACGCCATGCCGGCGGCGGACGTGACGATGCGCCCGGACGGCGAAGTGCGCACGATCGCGGCGGCGCTAGAGAAGGTGCGCGCGCTCCGCGCGTCCGGAGCGATCCCGCCTGACCGCGTAGCCGAGGTGTCCGTCGAGCCAGGCCGCTATCCGGCGAGGGAGGCAGCCACGTTCACGCCGGCCGACTCCAACGTGCGCTTCGTCGCCGCGAAGGGGGGGCAGTCCGTGTTCGACGGCGGCGTGGAGCTGCCGCCGTTCACGGCGGGGGCCGACGGCATCTGGCGCGCGCGCGTGCCGGAAGGGCTGGCGTTCGAGCAGCTGTACGTGAACGGCCGGCGCGCGCAGCGCGCGCGCACGCCGAACGAGTTCTACCTCTACATGAGCGGCGAGTACGACGGCGACGAGAACCCGCTCACGGGCAAGCCGGAGGACGTTTCGCGCAAGGCGATGATGGCAAGCGTCGAGGACGTCGCGCCGCTCGCGGCGTTGCCGCCGGACGAGCTTGCGCGAGTGGAGGTGCTGCTCTGGCAGAGCTGGGACATGGGGCGCAGCCGCGTGGCGCACGTCGACGCGAAGACCGGCCTCGTCATGCTACGGGAGGGGACGTCGCGTCCGCTCTTCCATTGGAGCACCACGTACCCGCGCTACGCGCTCGAGAACTACCGCGGCGCGCTCGACGCGCCGGGCGAATGGTTCCACGACGTTAAGGCGGGCGAGCTCCTTTACGTTCCGCGCGCGGGCGAACGCGTGGAGAAGACGCGCGCCGTCGCGCCAGTCGCGCCGGGATTCGTCGTCTTTGCCGGCGATCCGCTGGCCGGCTCGCTCGTGCGCAACGTCACCTTCGAGGGACTCGCGTTCGAGCATGCCGCGTGGACTCTGCCGGGCGGCGGCGTGAGGAACGCGCAGAGCGCGCAGAACGTCCGCGACGCCGCAATCCTCGGCGACGGCGTACACGGCTTCTCGATGGAGCGCTGCCGCCTCTCGCACGTCGGCATGCACGGCGTTTGGCTCAAGCGCGGCTGCCGCAACTGCCGGATCGTCCGCTGCCTGATAGAGGACCTCGGCGGCGGAGGCGTGTACCTCGGCGACACGGCACCGTGGAAGCAGGACGGCGAGGCGCGCGTGACGGCGTTCAACCGCGTGTCGAACAGCATCATCCGCTCCGGCGGCCTCACGCTCAACGGCGCGATCGGCGTGTGGATCGGCCACGCGTCTGACAACGAGATCGTCCACAACGACATCGGCGACTTCCGCTACACGGGCGTCTCCATGGGCTGGACGTGGGGCTACGCGCCGACGGTCGCGAAGCGCAACCGCCTGATGTGGAACCGCATCCACCACATCGGGTGGGGGGTGCTTTCGGACATGGGCGGCGTGTACACGCTCGGCAACTCCGAGGGAACCGTGGAGATCGGCAACTGGATACACGACGTGAACGGATATTCTGGCGCGGGTTCGCCCGCGTGGGGCCTGTACACGGACGAGGGTTCGGCAGGCATCCTGTTCGCGTCCAACCTGGTGGAGCGCTGCCGCGACGGCGCGGTGCACCAGCACTACGGCAAGGACAACACGTTCGCCAACAACATCTTCGCCACGTTCGAGCGCTCCGGCGTATGGCGCTCGCGCGTGGAGGACCACACCACGATCATCGTCACCAACAACGTGTTCTGGTGGACGAACTCCGCCTCGCAGATCATCCGGGGCGGCGTGAAGGGCGGCAAGGTCACCGACCTCGTGATGGACGGCAACCTCTACTGGTGCACCGGCGGCATCTCGTCTAACGCCTTCTTCGGCAAGCCGCTGGAGACGTGGCGCGCGGACGGGCACGACTGCGCCTCGCGCGTGGGCGATCCGCTGTTCCGCGATCCGCTGCACGGCGACTGGCGGCTCGAGCCGGAGTCGCCCGCGCTGAAGATGGGCTTCGTGCCGTGGGACTGGACGGCGGCGGGCGTGCTGAAGCATGACGCCGCATGGCGCGCGGAGGCGATGGACGACACGCGCTATCCGCCGCTCAAGGACGCGCCGCCCGCGCCGCGCTGCCGCCGCACGAGCGGCAGCATCACCTTCGAGAAATACAGGGCGGGAAAAGCCGGCAGGAAGAGCATCGGGATATTCTCTGTCCATGGCGAGCGGGGCGTGGCCGTGACCGACGAGACGGCGGCCTCCGGGAAGAAGTCGCTGCGCCTCGTCGACGGTCCCAATCTCGGGGCGGCATGGCAGCCGCACCTAATCGCGAAGATCGGCGCGGACCAGGGGAGCGTGCGCATCCGCTGGAGCTTCCGCACGGACGACAAGGCGCATCCGCAGTTCGAGTGCCGCGACTACAAGCAGGACGGCGCGCGGCCTTACGCCGTAGGACCGTCTATCACCTTCGCCGCAGGGCATGTGCGTGCGGGCGGCCGCAAGATCGCCGACGTGCCGGTGGGCGAGTGGAGCCGCGTGGAGATCCTGTTGCACGTGACCGGCCAGAAGGCCGGAACGTGGTCTTGCACGGTGACGCCGCCGGGCGGCGAACCCGTGACGGTGGACGGGCTCAAGGTGCAGACCGGCTTCCGCGTTCTCGAATGGAACGGCTTCATGACGAACGGCAAGGAAGGCACCTGGTACCTGGACGACTTCTCCGTCGAACCGATAAAGTAACCGTTCGCCTAGAGAATATTTATGGTATAATCGGCTCACCATGAAAGGCACTCAAACCTTTATTCTCGCATGCGCAATCGCATGCGTCGCCTGCGCCGAGTCGCCAACGGACCGCGTGATCCGCCGGCTCGAGGCGCTCAAGGTGGAGAACGTCCGCCTCGCGTGGGCGGACATGTGTGCCCGCTGGCCCGACCGTTTCGAGAAGGATCCCGAATGGCTGCGCACGTTCGAGGCGCGCCGGCTCCGACTGCTTGATTCCATCAAGGGCGACTGGGGACCGTTCTACGGCGAGCTGGCGCCGGTGGCAGGCGGACAGAAGTTCCTCGACGACCTCCGCGCGCATCTCCTCGCGAACCCGCTCCTCGACGGCGGCAAGTTGCTTGCTATCCGCCGCCGGCAGTCCAACCTTGGCCTCCACAACAACTGGAAGCAGCCGCGCGACATCTTCGGCGGATGCACGAACGAGCTGGGCGTCCTCTCCAACCTGCGGGGCAAGCCGTCGTTCTCCGTCCTGGACGCCACCGCGGCCAACGGCTACATCGGCGAGGTCTGCCTCCGGTGGGACGCGAGCAAGGTCATGTACACGCGCCGCTCGGACAAGGTTGACCATCCGCCGATGGTGCGCCGCAACCGGAAAGTCGAGGAGGTGGACAGGGTTGTGGAGCTTGACCTCGGCGTGCCTGGCGCACGGCCCGTCGAGATTCCCCTGATCCCAGACCTGGACGTGAACTGCTACGCGGGCTGTTACCTGCCAGACGGCGCGATCCTCTTCCTTTCCGACGCCTCGATGGTGGGCGTGCCGTGCGTGGTGGGGTCCAGCTGGGTGGCCAGCGTCTACCGCCGCGAGCTGGACGGCGCGATCCGCCGCCTCACGTTCGACCAGGACAACAACTGGTGCGTGAACCTGATGCCCGACGGCCGCGTCATGTTCCTCCACTGGGAGTATGCGGACATCACGCACTACGTCGCGCGAATCCTCTTCACCATGAACCCGGACGGCACCGTGCAGCGAGCCTACTACGGCAGCGACTCCTACTGGCCGAACGCGCTCTTCAACGCGCGTCCGTGCCCCGACGCGCCAGACATGTTCACCGCGATCGTCACCGGACACCACGGCCAGCCGCGCTACGGCGAGCTCGTCCTCTTTGACACGCTCAAGGGCCGCAAGGAGGCGAAGGGCGTCGTACAACGCTTCACCGAGCGTGGCAAGCCCGTCAAGCCCATCGTTCGCGACCGCGTGGCCGACTACTCCTGGCCGAAGTTCTGTCACCCGTACCCGCTCTCCAAGGACTACGTGATCGTGGCGGCACGTCCAACGGAGAAGGACGGCTGGGGACTCTACCTTGCCGACGCTTTCGACAACCTCACTCCGATCGTAGAGGAGGCGGACTTCACATATTTCGAGCCGATTCCGCTACAGCCTTCCAAGAAGCCGCCGGCCATCGCGTCGAAGATCGATCCGTCAAGCACGACCGCCAGCGTGAAGGTCACCGACATCTACGACGGGCTCGGACTCCGCGGCGTGCCGCGCGGGACGATCAAGGAGCTCCGCGTCTTCACCTACTCCTTCGCCTACCGCTGGATGGGCGGCGAAACGGACCACCACGGCCTTGACGGTCCGTGGGACATCAAGCGCATCATCGGCACCGTGCCGGTGGAGGCCGACGGCAGCGCCTACTTCACGGTCCCCGCCAACCTGCCGATTGCGTTCCAGCCGCTCGACGCCGACGGGCGCGCCGTGCAGCTAATGCGTTCGTGGACGAACGTCATGCCGGGCGAGCTGGCCTCGTGCAGCGGCTGCCACGAGGAGAACGAGGCGAGCGCCGGACCGAACCGTCGCCTGATCGCGATGGAGCGCGAGCCTTCGGAGATCAAGCCGTGGCACGGCCCCGAGCGCGGTTTCGACTTCCGTCGCGAGGTGCAACCCGTCCTCGACCGCTACTGCGTCTCGTGCCACGACGGGAAGGGTTGCTCGACCAACCTCATGGACGTGATCGAGCCAGGGCTTGTCCGCAAGCCCGACCTCCGCGACCGGCCGGACGTCTGCATCAAGACGAAGCTCACCTACTACCTCAACGACGGGCTTTTCCCGCCCGCGTACATGGCGCTCTGCTCATACGTGCGCAACGCCACGCAGGAGGGCGACAACGACGTCCTCGTTCCGGGCGAGACTGCGGCGGACACGACCGCGCTCGTGCAGATGCTGGAGGCCGGCCACCATGGAGTGCGGCTCGACGCCGAGTCGTGGGACCGCATCAACACGTGGATCGACCTGAACCGCATGGGCCACGGCACCTGGAGCGAGACGGTGGGCACCAACCGCGTGGCGCACTTCGCAGCCCGCCGCGCCGACCTCCAGAAGCGCTACGCGAACATCGTCGAGGACCACGAGAAGACGTACGGACGCGCCGTCATCAAGCAGCCGGCGCTTCCGCGCGATACGGCGGAGAAGCCGAACTCAGGCGGCGCGGGGCGCGCCGCAAACGTTGAAGTGGCGACAGCAGACGTTTCCGGCGCGTCCGCGCGCCGGGAGTTGGACCTCGGCGGCGGCGTGAAGATCGCGTTCGCTCGCATTCCTGCGGGCGCCATGACGGACTCCGCCGGCGGCAAGACGGTCATCGGAAAGCCGTTCTGGATGTCAGTGGACGAGATCACGAACGAGCAGTACAGGCGTCTCGTGCCGACGCACGACAGCAAGCTCGAGCGTGGCGAGTTCATGCAGTTCACCGAGCAGGAGCGCGGCTATCCGCTCAACATGCCGGACCAGCCGGTCGTGCGCGTCTCGTGCGACGAGGCCGCCGCGTTCTGCGCCGAGCTCTCGCGCCGCACCGGAGCGAAGGCGCGTCTTCCCACAGGCGGCGAATGGGAGTGGGCCGCACGCGCAGGTGCCGCCACGCCGCTATGGTACGGCGACGTGGACGCAGACTTCTCGAAGGTCGCCAACCTGGCCGACGTCACGTTCCGCCGTCAGGACCGCTTCCGCGCGAACGTCCCCGGCATGGCGGTGCCGGCGTGGCGTCCGGCGGACATCCGCTACGACGACCATTACCGCGTCTCTGCGCCTGTCTCCGCCTTCGCGCCGAACGCATGGGGGCTCAGGAACGTGCACGGCAACGTGTGGGAATGGACGGCGGACCGCGTCGCGCCTTCGGAGTTCGGTCCGCGTGGAGACAAGTCGCCGCGCGCCGTCGCGCGCGGCGGATCGTGCTGGACGCGGCCGAAGGACTCGACGTTCGCGTCACGCGTCCTGTACCGTCCGTGGCGCAAGATCCACGACGTCGGATTCAGGATACTGGTGGACGACTGATCAGGCCAGCTTCAGGAGGAAGTGGTTCTTCTTGCCGCTACGCAGGACGGCGACGCGTCCGTCCACGAGGTCGGTCTCGGCGAATATCCTGTCGGGACCTGCCTTAGCTCCGTTTATGGAGAGGCCGCCCTGCTGTGCCATGCGGCGCGCCTCGCCGTTCGACTTGAACATCCCTGCGGCGGCAGCCACGGCAAAGACGGGCTTGCCAACGATGTCCGCCTTGGGAAGGGCGGCGCTCTTCACGTCCTTGAAGATCGTCTCCAACTCGTCCGCGCTCTTGCCGGACACGTCGCCGCCGAAGAGGGTCTGCGTCGCGCCGAGCGCTGTCTGGAGGCCGGACTCGCCGTGGACGAGGCGCGTCAGCTCCTCCGCGAGGGCCTTCTGGGGGATGCGGGCCTCGGGATGGGCCTTCATCTGTGCCTCGAGGTCGGCGATCTCGGATAGGGGACGGAGCGAGAACACCTTCAGGTAGCGGATGACGTCGGAGTCGTCGGAGCGGAGGAAGAACTGGTACCAGTCGTAGATTGAGGTCTTGTCCGCGCTCATGAACATGGCGTTGCCCTCGCTCTTGCCGAACTTCTTGCCGCTGCCGTCGAGGAGCAGCGGGAAGGTGAGTCCGTAGGCGGTCTTGCCGCGCATGCGGTGGACGAGGTCGGTGCCGGCGGTGATGTTGCCCCACTGGTCGGCGCCGCCCACCTCCATCGTGCAGCCGTAGGTGTCGAAGAGGTGGAGGAAGTCGTTGCCCTGGAGGATCTGGTAGCTGAACTCGGTGAAGGTGAGCGCGCCCTCGCTGGCCTCGAGGCGCTTCTTGACGCTCTCCTTCGCGAGCATCTGCGGGACGCGGAAGTTGATCGCAACGTCGCGCAGGAATGCGATGGCGGAGAGGCCGGAGTACCAGTCGTAGTTGTCCACCATGCGGGCGGCGTTGGGTCCGTCGAAGTCAAGGACGCGCGAGAGGTTCTCGCGGATGCCGGCCTTGTTGGCGGCGACTTGCTCGAGGGTGAGCATGTTGCGTTCGGCGCTCTTGCCGGAAGGGTCGCCGATGAGGCCGGTGGCGCCGCCAACGAGGGCGATGACGTGGTGGCCGGCGAGCTGGAGGCGGCGGAGCATCATGATGGAGACCAGGTTGCCGGCCTGCAGGCTCGAGGCGGAGGGGTCGAAGCCGCAGTAGATCGTCTGCGGCGTCTCAAGCATCTTCTCGATCTCGGGATCGGTGGTGGCCTCCACGAGGCCGCGCGCCACCAGTTCTTCAAACAGCGTCATTTCAGCTTCTTTCTTTGTTAACCTATTAACTTCTTAACCTTTTCCACAAGATCTGCCGGTTTCTGGACGCCGACGAGCGTCTCGACGGGCTCGCCGTCCTTGAAGATGACGAGCGTGGGGACGGATAGCACCTCGAAACGGACCGCGAGGTCGGGCTGCTCCTCGATGTTGACCTTGCCGACCGTCACGTCGTCGCCAAGCTCTGGGGCTACCTGCGATTCCAGGACCGCGCCCATCAGCTTGCAAGGGCCGCACCAAGTGGCCCAGAAGTCGATGAGCGACACGCCCGACGCGACAGCCGCGTCGAATGTCTCTGCCGTCAATTCGGTAATCGTTGCCAATGTCTGTACCTCTCTGTCGTTCCGCCAAATCGGGCGGTAGGCGAGTAGTGTAAGGCTTGCGGGCCGAGTTGTCAACGCCGAACGCGCGAAAACATCATGTGGCAACCTTGGCGGATTCAGAGTTATATGCTATAATCCTCTGACCTTGGGGTTCGTGTCGGATGGACTCCTTGAATCTGAAAGGAAAAGCAGTTGAAGATATTGGGCACAGGAAGCTACCTGCCGCCGAAGGTCGTCACAAACGACGACCTGGCGCGGTCGCTTGACACTTCTGACGAGTGGATACACTCGCACACCGGCATCCATTCGCGCCACATAGCCGAGGCTGACGACTGCACGTCGACGATGGCCGTCAAGGCGGCGCGCAGGGCAATGGAGTCCGCGAACGTTACGCCTGAGGAGATCGGGCTCATAATCGTCGCAACCTCGACCCCGGACTACAACACGTTCCCTGCTACCGCCTGCCTCGTGCAGAACGAGCTGGGATGCAAGAGCGCGGGCGCGTGCGACCTGCAGGCGGCGTGCGCCGGCTTCATCTATGCGCTCGACCAGGGGCGCTGCTGGGTGGCGGCCAATCCCGACCGCAAGGTGCTGGTGATCGGCGCCGAGACGCTTTCGCGCATCGTCGACTGGACGGATCGTGCCTCCTGCATCCTCTTCGGCGACGGCGCGGGCGCCGTGGTGGTCGGGGCGGACGGCGACACTAAGCCGCACGCTACCGTGAAGCTGGGTGCGGACGGTTCGGGAAGCGAGTTCATCCTGCGTGGCGGCGGCGCGCGCGTCATTCCGGCGCCTGGCCAGGTGCCGGTGCCGTATCTCGTCCTGCAGGGGCGGCCCGTGTTCAACTTCGCCGTCAAGACAATGGATGCGGTCGTGCGCGGCCTCTGCGACTCGCTCGGCCTCGTGCCGTCCGAACTTGACCGCATCTTCGCGCACCAGGCCAACGGGCGAATCCTCGAGGCCGTCGGCCGCCGCATGGGCCTGCCGATGGACAAGTTCTTCATGAACATCGAGACGACCGGCAACACTTCCGCCGCGTCGATTCCGGTCGCTCTCGACGAGGCCGTGCGTCGCGGGGAGTTGAAGGAAGGCGACCGCATCTGCCTTGTCGGATTCGGCGCCGGCCTCACCTATGGCGGTTTCCTGACGGAATGGCCTAGGGTGTAGGAGAGTGAAGAGTTGAGAGTTAATAGGTTAAAGTGAAAGGTTATTAAGAATGAGCAGCAAGAAGAAAGTTGTCGTGACGGGGCTCGGAATGGTGACACCGTGCGGAAACGGAAAGGACGCAACGTGGGCGGCCATCAAGGCCGGCAAGAGCGGAATCGGGCGCATCACGAAGTTCGACCCGTCGCGTTGCACCTGCCAGGTGGCCGGCGAGGTGAAGGACTTCGACGCCTACGCAGAGAACTGGCTCGACCGCAAGGCTGCGCGCCACATGGCGCTCTTCTCGAAGTACGCGGTCGCCGCCGCGCTCGAGGCGTGGAAGGATGCGGGCTACACCGCCGAGAGCGCGCCCGACATGGACCGCGTCGGCACGATATTCGGCAACGGCATCGGCGGCATGGACATCAACTATACCGGTTTCAAGACTCTCTTCGATCGCGGTCCGGACCGCCTGCTCCCCACGATGATACCTTCCCTCATTCCCAACGAGTGCGCCGGCAACGTGGCGATAGCGCTCGGCGCGAAGGGCCCATCGCAGGTGGTGGTGACCGCTTGCGCGTCGTCCACGGACGCCCTCGGCTATGCGCTCGACCTGATCCGTGCGGGCCGCGCCGACGTGATCGTGGCCGGCGGCACGGAAGCGACGATCGACGAGTACTGCACTGGCGGCTTCATGAAGATGCGCGCACTCTGCACCGCGTTCAACGACAACCCCACCAAGGCTTCCCGCCCGTTCAACGCCGATCGCGCCGGGTTCGTGATGGCCGAGGGCTCCGCCGTGCTCATTCTCGAGACAGAGGAGCACGCGAAGGCGCGCGGCGCGCACGTCTACTGCGAGCTGGCCGGCTACGGCGCCTCTTGCGACGCCTACCACATCACGGCCCCAGACCCATCCGGGGCCGGCGCGGTGAAGGCAGTCAAGATCGCCCTTGCGGACGCTGACGTGACGGATCTCACGACGGTGGACTACATCAACGCGCACGGTACCTCGACGCAGCTCAACGACGTGATGGAGACTAAGGCCTTCAAGGAGGTGTTCGGAGATCACGCCAAGTCCATCAAGATTTCCTCAACGAAGTCGATGACCGGCCACCTGCTGGGCGGCACCGGCGCGCTGGAGGCGGCGTTCTGCGCCCTCGCGATCAACGACTCCTTCGTTCCGCCCACGATCAACTACGAGAACCCAGACCCGGAGTGCGACCTCGACTACACGCCGAACGTCGGCGTGGCGAAGGACATCCGCGTGGCGCTGTCCTCGTCGCTCGGCTTCGGCGGCCACAACGGCATCCTGGTGTTCAAGAAGTATTGAGGCGTGACCATGGACTTCCCGACGTTCAAGACAGAGTTCCATCTCAAGGGCATCGATCTCCTGCCGCACCGCGACCCGTTCCTCTTCGTGGACGAGCTCATCGCCGCCGACGAGACCGGATGCATCGGCACCTACACGTTCACGGACGCGAACACCGCGATCCCCGGCAAGACGGTGAACGGCTTCTTCGAGGGCCATTTCCCGTTCTACCCGGTGGTGCCTGGTGTCGTGCTGGTCGAATGCATGGCCCAGGTGGCCGGCTGCGCCATCGTCGCGCGCAAGCTTCTGCCTGAAGGGCAGGCCGCATTTCTTCTAGCCGCCATCGACAAGGTGCGCTTCCGCCGTCCGGTGCGTCCGGGCGACAAACTCGTCACGGTCGTCCAGAACATCAAGGTAATGTCAAAAATGGGCGTCTTCGGCATGAAGGGCTACGTCGGCGACACGCTTGCCGTCGAGGCCGAGGTCAAGTGCGTGCTGGGGACACAGGACAAGCTGGGTTTCTGACCGGTGCGCGCGGGTGCCAGATGGCGCGAACGCGCGTATGACGAGGCAAGGGTGGCCGCCTTGGCCGCCAAAGGCCTTCCGCCTATCCTCGCGCGCATCCTTGCTTCGCGCGGCTTGTCGCCAGACGACCTTGAATCGTTCCTTGATCCGGCTCTCTCGCGTCTCGCGGATGCGACCAGCCTGCCTGGCGTGTCCGATGCCGTAAACGCCATCATCGAGTTTGTCGCTTCCCGCAGGAAGATCGTCGTGTTCGGCGATTATGACGCGGACGGCGTATGCGCCACGGCGATACTGGTGCGCACGATCAGGACGTTGGGCGGCGTGGCTGACGCTTTTATCCCAGAGCGCTTCACGGAGGGGTATGGCATGACCGACGCCTCCCTGTCCCGCCTGTTCGCGGAACACCCGGACATGGCGCTCGTGGTGACGGTCGACAACGGCATCACCGCGCCGCGAGAGGTGGAGGCGCTGAGGGCGCGTGGCATCGCCGTGGTCGTCACCGACCATCATCTGCCAGGTCCAGAGCTGCCAGTGCCAGACGCCCTCGTCAATCCGCGAGTCGCATCCTCGCCTGGCTGCGAGAACCTATGCGGCGCGGGCGTCGCCTTCTTTCTCGCCGCCGCGCTCGCGAAGGAGGCCAAGGCGCGCGGAATCCACGACGGCGGCAAGTTCTCAGGTCCGCTGCTCGTGCTGGCGGGACTCGCCACCGTAGCCGACCTGATGTCGCTCACCGGACAGAACCGCATCATAGTCACGCAGGCTCTAGCCGTGTTCCGCTCGTGCGCCCCCGTTGGGCTGCGGGAGCTCTTTGACCACGCCGCACGCCGCGTTGCGCCGCTCGTTTCGCGAGACTTTGGGTTTCTCCTTGCCCCGCGCATCAACGCCGCCGGCCGCATGGACACGGCGCGCAAGGCCTACGAGCTGCTGATGACAGACGATCGGGAGGCGGCCAGGAATCTTGCTGTAGAGGTGGAAGGCCTCAATGCCAGCCGCAAGACCGAAGAGCAGCGCATGAAGGACTCCGTAGACGAGCAGGTGAAGTCGTACGAAGGCCTCTCCGCCGTCGTGGCGAGAGGCGAGGACTGGCATTCTGGAGTGGCGGGAATCGTTGCGGCGCGCGTCATGGAGCGCGCGCATCTGCCGGTCGCAGTCGTCGTGGGCGATCACGGGTCTGCACGCGCGCCGGACGGCTACAACGTCCATGACGCGCTGACGGCCTCTTCGGACGCGCTGGTGCGCTTCGGCGGGCACGCCGCCGCGGGCGGCTTCACTATCCAGCCCGGACGCTACGACGACTTCAAGCGGCTGTTTTCCGAAGCGTGTGCCGCGCAGCGCGCGGCCGCGCCGGATGCAGGGGCGATCGAGTTCGACGGATGGCTGGAGCCTACGGACCTGACACTCGGCCTGTGCGACAAACTGTCGCGGTTTGAGCCGTTCGGGGAAGGGAACCCTGAACCCGTCTTCGGCATCCGGAACGTGGCGTTCTCGGACATCCGCCCTATGGGGACCGACGGGCGGCACGTGTCTTTCACGTTCGCCGACAAGTCGATTCCGCGCGCCGTCTGGTGGAACCACGGGGCGGACGCCGACGAACTGCGCAAGCATGCTTCCGCACGTTTCGACCTGCTCTTCACGCTTCAGAAGTCGGACTTCGGCATGGAAGGTCCCGTGCCGGAGCTGCGGCTCGTTGCCGTTAGGCCGCACTGAGCGCGTTTTTTTGGTAGAATATAGCCATGAAAATTCTCGGCATCATCCCGTCCCGGTACGGCTCAAGCCGTTTCCCGGGGAAACCATTGGCACTGCTGTGCGGCAAGCCGCTCGTGACGTGGGTCGTAGAGGCGGCAAAGAGGGCGAAGTCGCTCGACGGCGTCATAGTGGCGACAGACGACGAGCGCATCAAGGCGGCAGTGGAGGCGCATGGCGGCATCGCCGCGATGACGCCATCCGAGCTGCCTTCCGGCACCGACCGCATAGCATGTGCCGCCGGCGACTTCGCGGACGACGACATCCTCGTCAACATCCAGGGCGACGAGCCGCTGATCGCGTCTGAGTTGATCGACGCTCTTGCGGGGCGGCTGCGCGACGACCGGAAGTGGGACATGGCCACGGCAGTCACGCCGATTCGCCGCCGTGAGGATCTCGACGCGAAGACCGTCGTGAAGGTCGTGCTTGACCGCAATGATGGCGCGCTCTACTTTTCGCGACTTCCCATCCCATGTGACCGCGACCACGAGCCCGACCTCGCGTCCGGCCTCTACGTGCGCCACCTCGGGATATACGCCTATCGCGGCGCTTTCCTCAGGCGATACATCGCCGAGAAGCCCTGCGCCCTGGAGCAGACGGAGAAGCTAGAGCAGCTGCGCGCGCTCTGGATGGGCGCGAAGATCGCCGTCATCCGCACGGAGGACGAGGGAGTGGGCGTGGACACGCCCGAGGACGCTGCGCGAGTGGAGGCTCTGCTGGCAGAGAGGTTAAAAGGTTTAAAAGATTAAAAGTTTATAATGCAACCCTCTAACCCTCCATAACCTTTTAACCTTTTAACCCTTTAAACTTTTAACCCTAGAAAGGATGGCCCATATCATGAAAAAGGTACGTAAGGTTGACGTTGACAGGGGCGTGGCGTTTGGCGACGGGTCGCTGACGTTCATCGCGGGACCGTGCGTGATCGAAAGCCGCAAGATGGCGTTCGACCTCGCGGCGAGGCTGGTGGAGGTGGCGAACGAGCTTTCCGTCAACTTCGTATTCAAGGCTAGCTTCGACAAGGCGAACCGCACGAGCGTGGACGCGTTCCGCGGACCTGGTCTCGAGGAGGGGCTGGACATCCTTGCGGACATTCGCACGACGTTCGAGGTGCCGGTGCTCACCGATGTGCACGAGCCGTGGCAGTGCGCCCGCGCGGCGGCGGCGTGCGACGTGCTGCAGATACCCGCGTTCCTCGCGCGGCAGACCGACCTGCTGCTTGCCGCCGGCGAGACGGAAGCGGTGATCAACGTCAAGAAGGGGCAGTTCATGGCCCCAGAGGACATGGCGAACGTCGTGAAGAAGATCGCCTCGACCGGCAACCGGCGCATCGTGCTATGTGAGCGCGGCGCAAGCTTCGGATACCGCAACCTCGTGGCGGACATGAGGTCGCTGCCGATCATGCGCGACCTCGGCTATCCGGTGGTGTTCGACGCGACGCATTCCGTGCAGCGGCCGGGCGGGCTCGGCACAGGTTCGGGCGGCGACGGCAAGTACGCGCCCGTGCTCGCTCGCGCGGCTGTGGCAGCAGGCGTTGACGGCGTCTTCATGGAGACGCATGTCAATCCGAAAAGGGCGCTTTCCGACGCCGCGAACGCGATCGCGTTCAAGGACGTCAAGGCGCTCTGGAAGAAGCTGCTCGAGATCCACGCGATCGTGTCGCGCCCCTGATGGCTCTGCGCGCGTGACCATTTCTGCGTCGTCATCTGAGACGCAGACGATGGTCTTTCGGGCACTTCATGATGTCGGCGAGGCCGGAGACGATGTCGGCGGCGACGGCCGACGCGAAGATCGAGGATCGCGCCTCGTAGCCGCCCTCCGCGTAGGCCGAGGCGACGGGGAAGTAGCCGCACGACCCGTTCGTCAGGCACGTGCAGACGGTCATCCGGAACGGCGACCGGTCGCGGACGGCGCGCCCGATCTCCGAGAACGGCTCTCCGGGTATGCCGGCAAACGCCACGGCGTCGCCAAGAGCCAGCACGGACAGCGGCAGAGCAAACGAGTCGGGTCCGTTCTCGAGAAGGAGCATCCGCTCCGCCTCTGCCACAACCGTCGTGAGCGCCATGCCCGTGAAGGGAATCTCGGCGTCGCGTCCTTCGCGGTGCAGCCGCACGTATTCGCGCGCCTTCGGCAGGTCGTCCGCTGACGGACGCTGCGCCGGCACGGAGATCGTGCGCACGCCGAACCGCAGCGCCCCCGCAGACACCGGCTCGCACTTGCCCCATACCGACAGCGCGGCCGCCGCCACGACGCGCCCCATGTGCCGCGCATGCTCGTAGCCGCGGTCGACGTCGTCGAAGTCGGGGTGGAGTCCCTCGCGCTCGCCGGGACGCGGATCAGTGCACACGTGGTTCACGTCGCCCTGCGCGCCGTTGAGGAACAGGCAGTTCACGCCCGGCTCCGCGCGCTCGAAGATGCGGCGCGCGAACGCAGGCCAGTCGCCGGAGATCATCTCGCCGCCCACGACGTCCGGATGGGTCGCGAAGTTGAGAATCGCGATGTCGTCCTTCCCCGCGCGGCGGATACGCAGGACGCGGACCGTTTCGTCGAGTGCGCCGATGGGTTCGGCGATGTCGGGATTGTTCACGCCGGGATTGGTGCGGATGGACCCGTCCTTCATGCGGTAGCGGCGGAGGAAGGAGATGCGCTTCGCCTCCGAGAACCCGATCGCCAGGGATGCGGGCGCGAGATCGTCGACGGCGAGGCGGGCGGCGTCCGCGAGCCGCGTCGCCAGGAACTCGTTG
>CAMPAF010000007.1 GCA_946631535.1 uncultured Verrucomicrobiota bacterium | reverse complement strand
CGAGCGTCTGCGCGGTGTTGGGTGATACGCCGCCCGTGACCTCCACGACCCCGTTGACCTTCCTGTACATGGGCGTGTAGTTCGTGCCGTAAGACTTAAACACGCTTCCGAGCGGTAGCGTCTGCCATCCACTATCTTCAAGGCCCAACGCCGTCTTGAGAGCGGCTATCGTGGCAACTCCCGTGCCGCCGTTGGCGATGGGGACCGTCCCGATGTTCGCGTACGTCAGGTTCACGTCACCCGTGCGGTAGCTCGTCTCCGCATTACCCTTCACACGCGTCTTGGTGTAGTCGTGGGTATGCGAGAGCGGCGCGAACGTGTCAGCCGCCCACGACTTTATCTTCGTCATGAGGTGCGAGAGGCCCTCGCCGTTGAGGTACTTACTCATAGAAGCCCCCCCCCCCCGACTCAACCGAGAGGATGAGCGCGTTTTCGTAGGTCGACGTTGGTGCCGATACACGGATGTATGCGGCATTGTTCGGGGCTATAACGTCCCACGATGAGTCGTCCCATCCGTCGGATGCCGTCATAATCGGCCTTGATATGAACGCCTTCTGCGTCGTGTAGAACGCTAGCTCGACATAGAGTGGGGAATTGCCAGAGTCATGAGCCGTTAGCCTGTATTCGCCACCTGGTGTCGCTTCAACGTAATCGCTCAATGTGTGTAATGAATCAGGATACGCTTCGCCATTGGAGCTGATTCTATATCCCGCAGACACACCTTGCGATATGTCAATCTGCGTGTAACCCATCTACACCACCTACGCAGCCGCCCAGAGCGTGTCTATCTCGCTGTTGGACAGCACCTCGATGTTGCTCTGTATGGCGTCCCAGTCGTTGGCTGGGGTCGAGGTCTTGTCCTGCTTGGCGATGAGCATGTCGCCGACCTCGCAGACCTTGCCAACGTAGGTGCCAGCCGTCGCCACGATGTAGTACCAGCCCTTCTTGTAGGCGGCGCCCGTTATCGTTGACTCGGCGTTGACCGTGCCCTTGTACTGGAGAGCTCCTGTGGTAGCGGTGTTGACGACGTTATGCACGAAGGCGGTGGTTGCGATCTGCGTGGTGGACGTACCTGTAGCTGCCGTAGGAGCCGTTGGGGTGCCATTGAAATCTGGAGAACCTAGCGGTGCCTTTACGTTCAGCGCATCCTGCAGGCCAGAAATCTTCGATATGGCAAGCGACGGAATGCGTGCAGCATCGAACGTGCCGCTCGTTATCTTGGACGCAGGGAGGTTTGGGATGTCGCCTTCCGTGATGGCCGTGTCCGCAAACTCGATGGTACCCGAGTCTATCGTAGCTTTGACGAGATATGACCCATCGTTCTCGCTCCCAGCCCACGAGACGAGGCCACTCTTGCTGATAGTGGCCTGACTGTACTTGGTGTCCGTGGCTAAAATCGTAAAGCTGTCGGAGGATGCATCGACATTGAAGGTGATGTTGCTACCCGCAAAAATCTTGAGCGTATCGGACTTTTTGTCAGCCTCGAGGGCAGTCCCGCCGACCGTTATCGTGCTGAACGCGTTCTGGTTTACCTCGGCGCCCGCCGCAATGTTTGAGAGCTTCGTCTTCTCGGCCGTCGTGTAGTCGTTCGTAGACAAGCCCTTACCAGTTACCTTGTCCACCTTGTTCTCTATCCGCTCGTCGAAATCGTTGCATGCATCGGCGACCGTGTCCGAGTTGCTACTGGACAGCTGCACATCCCCCGCGTATAGCGTCACATCAGAGCTAAGTGCCTTGCCGTTAATCGTTCGCGAGGTGGGCACCCTCGTGGTATCGCTCGGATGAACATGGTCGCCCGCAGCATACGCGGTCTCCGTGCCGATGGCGGCCGTGCCGTCCATCTTCGGCGTGGTCGAGGTCTTCGCCACGGTGCTGTCCTGCTGCGTGAATGTGAAAGTAGTGCCGTCGGCCTTGGTTGCAGTGAACGTGGTGCCGCTACGCGTAATGTTGCTCACGGCATCGGATTTGGCGGCGAACGCGCCCTTCAATATTCCCATGAAGTGCGAAAGTCCGCTTCCGTCTATGTACTTGCCCATGCGTGCCTCCTTAGCCTACGGGCTGGGCGTTCGCCCAAAGTCGGTTTATATCCATCGTGGTCAGCGTGTAGTCGTCGGCCACGTCGTAGCCCTGAGCGTCGGTCTTGAATATCCCGAGTTCGGGGAAGGTCTTGTTCCCGCTGAGCGTGACCGATTCGATGCTCGGCTTGCTGGTCAGCCTCTCGTAGTCCCCGCCCCCGAAGGCGTCCTTCAGGGTGGCTATGGAGACGAGGTGCTCGTCCTCCGAACCCACCAGCATCACCTTGTCGGTGTCGAAGACGACGGTCTCCACGGTCAGGTCCGCCACGCGCACGTAGTCGCCCGAGGGGGTCCTCGCCGTCAACGGCTCGCCTTCCTGCGTGGTGAGCTGGTCGTCGGATTCCGTCAGCAGCCCCGCGTCGTTTGGCGGCTCGAAGCGGCAGACGATGGCCGCGCCGTAGCCCACGGTCGACCTCGTCACCTGTACCACGCGCCCGTTCGTGTAGGGCGCGGTGAGAGGGGTCAACGGCTCTCCAGCTGTCTCCGACTTCCGGTACCACGCGAAGCACAGGTCGTCGTACTGCGATGCCGTGTCCACCCCGCCTTTGTAGACGTGGGCGGTGAGGGTGGCGGTAGCCCTGTCCTGCGAGTACTCCTCCGTGACCTTGAAGACCACGGTGCCGTCCACCTCGGCCACCAGCTCGGACAGCGTCTTGGTGGAGCCGAGCTGAACGGAGGAGCCGCCTATGATTACCGTGCCCTCCGAGGCGTCGTAGAAGATGTAGGCGTCGTCGCCGCCAACGTGCCAGTCCCTGCCCGCCGAGAAGTCGGTCCCAGAGGCGGTGTCGCTCCTCACGAGCACGCCGTTGGAGTCGTAGAGGTAGCTCCCGTTGGAGGAGAGAAGCATTTTGTAGCCAGGGGCGTGCTGCTCGTCGGCGGCCTGGCCGATGCCGCTCGGCAGCACCCAGAGGCCCCGCTGCGTCACGGCGAGATGCGCCATGATGAAGTCGTTCATGGCCTCGTCGACGGTCAGCTCGTAGTAGCTCGCGAGGTCTGCCGCCTGCGGCTCCACGACTGGCGTGTAGTCCGTGCCGTCGAACGTGAAGTAGACCTTGCCCTCGACGACCGACGTGTCCGACGTATGCTCGAAGCTGCCGTGCTCCGATGCCCACGACAGCACGCCCGCCACGTCCTGCACGACGCCCAGCTGGTCCAGGGCCGCGTTGGCGTAGCGGTTGGCGTGGTCGGCGCTCGCCTGGGCGCTCGACGCCGCCTGCCCCGCCGCGACGGCCTTCCCGTCCGCGACGCTGGCCGCCGCCCCCGCCGCGTCGGCGCTCGATTGCGCGGATGATGCAGCCTGCTGCGCCGTGGCCGCGTCGGCGATGGCCTGGGCCGCCTTCGTGTCGGCGGTTGCCGCCGCCGTGGCCGCCGCGTCCGCGCTACCCTGCGCGGCTCCCGCAGCCGTGGCCGCGCTGTCCGCGCTCTGCTGGGCGGCGTCGGCCGCCTCGTAGGCTCGCTGCGCGTCGGTGACGGCAGACTCCGCAGCCGCCCTCGCGACGGCCGCGCTCGCCTGGGCCGCGTCCGCCTTGCGCTCGGTCGTGTCCACGCGGCTCGTGGAGGCAGCGGGGTCGGTGGCGTTGCCCATGCCGACCGCCTGGCCGTCCCTGACCGCGACTTCGATCCAGTCGCCCTCGGCCGCGCTGGCAAGCATCCGCGTGACGGGGAACTCCCCCGCGCCGCCGCCTATCTCGGCCCATGTCGTGCCGTCCGCGTCGACGCGCGTGACGACGGCCCTCGCCCGGCCCTCGCGCTGCTGCGCGCCCTTGCCGAGCATGCGCGCCAGCTCGGTTACGCCGTCCACGTGGTCACCTCCTTGCACGCTTCCTCGGTCACGGTTATGCCGCGCCCGATGCGAAGCGATTGCCTCGTTATCCTCATGTCGCCCGACAGGCCCTGCGACGGCAGCGAGAAGCGCACGACGTCGTACGGCCTCAAGTCGGGCTCGTAGGCCCTCGTGTAGCCACGCACGTCCTCGACTGTTGACATCTCGCGCAATTTGCGCCTCGCGTACGCCGCGAGCGTCTCGCCGTCGACGGGCTTCGGGGCCGTGTCCACCACGTCGTGCACGTAGCCGCGTGAAGTGGTGGACGTGGGGCTCTCGGGGTCGTCGTTCACCACGCGCACGGACTGCCTGCCGTCGTCGGCGAGGTAGGCGTTCGGCACGCCCGAGTAGTCGAGCGAGCTCGTCACGCCAGGCGCGAGGGCGCGCGCCGCCGACGCGTCGAGCAGCGACGATGGCGCGGTGGGCTTCGGCTTCACGGAAACCGCCCCGCGCCCCGACACCTGCATGCACCAGCCGCCCGCGTCGAGCAGCATCCAGACGGCGTCGAGGTAGCTGCAGCCGAGGTCGAAGATTACCGGGACGTTCAGCGTGAAGGCCCCCTCGACCTCGACGGGGCACGCCACGCACTCGCGCAGAAGCCGCGCCGCGGCCGCCGCCCCGTCCGTCCCCTCGGGGGCGTAGGAGCCGGCGAGCATGCGGCGCACGCTCGCCGGGTAGAGCACGCTGCGGCCCTCTATGCCGACCGTCTTCGAGCCCCTGGCCACGCTCGAGCTGCCGCCCGCGAAGTAGAGCGTCGCGACGTCGGAACGCGCCAGGCCGCGGCCCTCGGCAACCGCCGAGAGCCTGTAGTAGCCGGGCTCGAATCCCTCGCCCACGGCGCGCGCGACCTCCGCGGAGCCGCTCTCGAGCAGCCCGCCGCGCACGCGCTCGACGCTCGCCGATAGCAGCGGGCCAGCATCGGAGGCGTCGGCCCAAGTCGACGTGTCCACGCGCCTGAACCTGAACGCCACCTTCCCGCCTGCCGACCAGTCGTGCATGCTAATCGCCTTCCTCCAGCCTCGCGCCGTACGAGCCCGTGGCGCTCACGCGCTGGACGGCGAACGCCGCGGCTATCGCGCCGCGCCCGACCTCCATCGAGCGCACCTGCACGTCGGCCTCGTAGGCGCTGCCGTCGGGCGTGCGCACCCACGCCGTGCCCGCGTGCTGCGCGAGCGAGCGCACGAGCGCGGCCGCGTCGGCGTCCTCTATCCTGATTATGTCGTTGGTGAGCGACGCGGTCCTCGCCGCGCCCGCGTTGTACAGGGCCACGTCGGAGCCGTCCATGCGGCGCTGCACCTCGACGTCGTTGGCGTAGCCGTCGGTGATCGCGATGCCGTGCGGCAGCTCGACCGAGTCGCCGTCCCAGTCGAAGCGCGTGCAGCGGCCCTCCGCGTAGTAGCCGAAGTCGCCCCACGCCACGTCGCCGTCTGGCGTGCGGCAGGCCACACGGTAGCCGTAGTCGCCCGAGTCGCCGAACGCGGCGAACTCGTCGACGACGGTGGAGCCGGGCGCGACGTCGCCGATTGCCAGCTCGGCCCCGTCGTGCGTGAGCCTGTAGACGTCGTACACGTCGCCAGCCTGCGCGCCGTCTGGCGCGTTGAGGAACAGCCTGCACCCCCTCGCGCCGTCCGCATCGTACGGCTCGGCCACGATGCCCACGTCCTCGAAGTACGAAGCCATGCTCGACGGGTCGACCTCGTCGACCTCCTCGTACGCCTCCTCCTCGGCGTTCCACTCGTAGTAACGCTTGCCCTCGACGGGGGCCGCGTCCGACGTCCTCGCGTACACGTCGCTCGGCGGCTCGGGCGCCTGGCGCGCCCACTCGACCGAGAACGTCGCCTCGGCCTCTTCCGAGACCAGGCCGCTCGCGGCGTCGGTCGCCGTCGCCCTCACCACGTACTCGCAGCCGTCGCGGAAGTCGAGCCCCTCCTGCAGGAAGATGGTCGCCGCGTACGAGCCGCCCGACGCGGAGAACGCGGGCCGCGCCGTCCCTGACGCCACCACGTCGCCCGCTGGCTGCGACGCCACGCCAAGCTCCGGCACGCCCGTCGAGCCGCTGCCGTACGCCTCGACCGTGTAGGCGACCTCGAGTCCCGCCTCGTTGCACGTCACGGTGAACGACGCTGGCTGGGCCGTCACGTCGGCGGCCGCCACCTCGCACGTCGGCATCGGCGATATGCGCACGAGCACGGGGAGGCTGTCCACGTACTCGGAGCCCGTCGTGCAGCGGACGCGGCATGACAGCAGCCCGTCTTCGGCGAACGTGGACACGCGATCGGGGCCGACGACCGTCGATGACGCGCCGCCCTCGCCCGAAGCGATGACCCTGTCGCCCGACGAGCCTTCCTGGTAGATCATCCACGCCGTCTGCGGGACCGCGCTCGAGAGCGTCCACTCGAAGGGGATGCCCGAGCCCTCGGGCACGGCCATCGGGGCCGACAGCACCGCGCTTGGCGGCGTGGACCACGTCTGGCGCACGACCGCGTCGCAGTACGGGCCGTACGTCCTCGCGTCCTCGGTCACCGTGTAGCACCGGGCCCTCACGTGGTACGCGACGCCCTCGGTGAGCCCGCGTATGGCGATGGACGCGGACTTGTTCCAGTCGGCGCTCGCCGAGGGGTCAACCTCGTCGTCGTGCCATTCGAAATCGTACGATTGCGGGGCCTGCGTGGACTTCCAGGCTCCCGCGTACTCGGACCACGAAAGCTCGATGCCCGTCGTGTCCTCGTCGCCGCTGGCCGATTTCGAGTCCCACGCCACGACGCAGTCGAGCGTGCTGCCGTCGTCGCCCGCCGACAGCGACGTTATCGAGCATTGGTTGTCGTGGGCGCTCGGCGGCTCGACGTAGAGCGGCACCTCGACTATGTTGCTGTAGCTGTACAGCGCGGCCTCGTTGGCGTGCCACGCCTTGACGCGCACCCAGCTGTGCCTGCCGACCGACGGCATCACGTCGCCGACCGGCACCACGAGCGCGGTGCACTCCATGTCGTCGACCGCTCCCGGCTCGCGCCAGTCTGCCTCGCCCGGTATGTCGGACGGCGTCGGGTACGCGACGTTGACGAGCGTCTGGAGCTTGACCACGTCGACGGGGAAGCCGTTCTTGTAGTTGACTATGACCGGCACGATGCACTTGCCGCTCGAGTCGCGGCTCGTCACCCTCACGTGCCTGTCTGCCGACGTGGGGATGGTGACGGGCTTCGGGTACGAGATGGTATAGTCGGCCTTCACGTGCTTCGAGTCGCCCGCGTAGCCCTGAGACCACGCCTCGAACTCGACGTATATGTACTGGTCGCTGTCGAGCTCCTGGTACGACGCGGCGTCGTAGCTCAGTGTTATCGAATCCGACGAGGTGTAGCTGTCCTGCACGACCTTCTTGCGCGTGGCGAACGGCTTGCTCGAGTCCCACGTGGTGACGGTGTAGCGCGTCCAGAGCCGTTCCTTCTCCTCCGTGCTCTTGGCCGCCGTGAGCGCGACCGAGACCGTGCCGGTCGAGGTGTTGAACGACGGATTGCCGAACTTCGGGGCGTCGGGGCTGCTGAAGTAGAACTTCTTCTCGGTCCCCCATCCGCCCTTCGCGTTCTTCAGGATCACGACGATGCCCGTGCTGACGAGGTAGGGCTTGCCGCTGTATGGGTAGTAGTCCGCGCGGTGCCATCCCCTGAAGTTCGACAGGTCCCATGTGTACGACGTGTGGTCGGGGCTGCTGTAGATGACCTCGGTGCTCCACCTCGCGTTGCTGTTCGGGTTGCCCGGCGTCTGCTTCGTGACGAACGGGCTGATGTTCATCCCCGTCGCCCTGCGGCTGTTCGTGAGCGCCGTCATGTTCTTCGGGTTGGTCCACGCCGCCGTGCACGCGCTGCCGCTGCGCGTTATCTTGATGCCGCTCACGCCGTTCGGCGTGCCGGTTATCTCGGTGTACTGGTACTTCCACTTAGCCTTGTCGGGCTTGCCGCGCTTGACGCACTTGTAGTGGTGGCCGTTGGTGTTGATGTACTCGTCCCCGTACACGGCGAGCGCGATGCCGCTCTTCTTGAAGACCTTCGCCGAGGTGGACGTGCCGTATATGGTGTTGCCCCTGTACGTTGTCATGTTGCTCCCTTAGAACGCTCCGGCCATCTCCAGCAGGCGCACCTCGCGCGCCACGTCCCACGCCATCTGCTTCGCGTCGGCCCCCGCAGCGTACGACAGGTTCACGGTCAGGCCGCCTCTGCCCTGGTCGGTGCCGAGCAGCCTCGGCAGCTCGTCGAGCGGGGCCACGACCTCGTCGCGCCTCTCGGCGACGCCGATTATCTGAGGCACGCCGCCCTTGAAGATGCCGCCCGAGTCGTACCAGCTCACAGAGATAGTCGGGACGCTGAAGTTGAACGGGTCGAGGTTGAACTCGCCCGATACGTTGAAGTGGGGGAGGTCGATGTGCGGCAGCTGGATGTTCATGCCGTTGAAGAAGCCCTCGATGTCGCTCACGGCGCGGTCGATGAAGTCCTTCGCCGTGCCTATCGGGTCCTGTATGAGGCCCTTGATGCCCTCGAAGACGCCGTCCACGGTCTCGGACAGGCCGTCGAAGCCCAGCGCCTTCTCTATGTCCTCGGCTACGCCCACCGCGAAGCCCTGCGCCGCGTCGAGCTTGCCCGTGATGTTGTCCTTGACCGTCTCGAACGCCTCGGCGGCGTCCTTCGCGGCCCCGTCGAAGTCTCCCGCGAGCAGCTTGCCGAACGCATCGGAGGCCTTGCCCGCGACCTCGAAAGCGTCGCCCAGCTCGTCCTGGACGGCCTTGCACACGCCGTCGATCGCGGTTCCCGCGGCCTCGCCGAACTTGCCGAACGACTCCCCCGCGCCGCCCGTGAACGACGAGATGCCCTTGGCCGCGCCGTCGAACGTGTTCACGATGCCGTCCACGGCCCCGAGGAGGTCCTGGACGATGCCGAACGCGGTCTCCATGACCTCGGAGAGCGCGGGGAACACGACGGTGGCAGCGACGTCGTAGAGGAAGTCGAACACGGGCTCGATGACCTCCCAGACGCTCTCGACGAGCGTCACCGCGTCGGACAGCAGCCCGCCGACCGTCTCCATCACGTCGGCCAGCAGCGGCCCGTTGCCCTCGACGAACTCGCCGATGAGCCCGAGGAACTCGCCGACCACGGGGAAGACCTCGTCCACGAGGAAGCCCGCCACCTGCCCGAGCACGCCCGCGAGCTCGGCGACGAACGGGACCACGTTCTCCACGATGACGTTGCCCACGTTGCCGACCAGCTCGCCGATTGCCTGGACGTTGAGCTGCGGTGCCTCGCCGAACGCGTCGGTGAACGCCTGGCCTATGGTCGCCAGGCCGTCCGTGAGCGCCGTCTGGTCGAACGTGGCGGCTATGCCCCCCGTGAAGTCCTCGACCGCCTGCGACGCCGCCTGGGCGGCTGGCACGACGACGTTGGTGAGGACGGCCGAGACGGCCTCCATCGGCCCCGAGAACAGCTCGGCCCCCGCCAGCGTCATGTTCTGCATGGCGAGGTCCATCTTCTCCGACGCGGTGAGCGTGTCGTTGTAGACCTGCTCGAGGTTCTCGCCCGACGCCGTCGATATGGTCTGGAACATGTCCTCGAACGAGAGCTGGCCCTTCTGGGCAGCCTCGAACATGGACAGGCCGCCCTTCGAGCCGAACACCTCGACCGCGTCGCCAGCCGTGACGGTGCCGTCCTGGACGCCCTTCACGAAGTTCGTGAACTCCGTCTTCGCGTCCTTCCCCTCCTTGGCCCACGAGGCCACGCCCTTCTTCATGGCGTTGAGGATGGACGACGTGTCCGCGCCCGACTGCTCGAACTTTGACATGAGCGCGATCTGCTCGTCGGTCGAGAGCCCGAGCTGCTTCATCACGGCGTTGTACCGCGTCGTGTTCTGCGCGAGCTTCGACACGTCGACGCCCGCGGCCTGGCCCGCGACGGTCAGCTTGCCGAGCGTCGACTCGAGCTCCGATGTCGGGATGCCCGCGTTGCGCATCATCGACGCGACGTCCTTGGTGGCGGCGGTGGCGTTCTGCCCCGTCACCTTGGCGTACTTCATCATCGCCTCGGACGCGGCCTCCAGCTCGCCGCCGTTGAGTCCGAGCCTCGTGTTTATCTCGCCGACCGCGCTGCCTATGTCGCCGAAGTCGCCGACGACGTTGCGCGCCACGTCCTTGTAGACGCCCGTGAGCTGCTTCGCGGCGTCGCCCGTGGCTCCCGTGGCCTTGATTACGTTGTTCGCGCCCTCCTCGACCTTCGCGTACGCGTCGAAGCCAGCCTTGCCGATGCCAGCGAGGGTGCCCAGTATCGCGGCGGGGGCGACGAACTTCGACAACATGCCGCCCAGCTTGGCGTTGAACGTGCTCCCCGCGCTGGAACCGGCCCTGTCGACGCCCTTGCCGATGGGGTCCACCACCTTGCGCACCACGTCGTCGGACGTGCCGTCGCTCTTCGGGACTATGGTGACGTACGCTCGGGCAACCTCGGTGCCGTCGCCTGCCATATGCCCACCTCCCGTCGCTTTCATGCTAAAATCGATATGTCCATACCTTCCGAAGTTTTGGACGAGGGGCGCCCTGCCGGGGGCGCCCTCCTTTTCTCATTGGGAGTTCCACCACCTCATGAAATCGCGCACCGGTATCGCTCCCTTGCCTAGCGTGCGGCCCCTGTCGGAGCCAGGTCTCGGGTAAGGCCTGGGCCTGCGCCCCTTTCGGCTGTGCGCCGAGCAGTACGCGTCGAAGATGTCGGCGAGTATCGCGTTCGTCCTCGCCGTGGTCGCCCAGGAGGCCGCTATGGCCTCGCGGGGGTTCGCCTCGCGCCAGGTCGCGGAGTCGGGCGGCAGGTTGCCCGCGAAGGCGACGAGCGCGTACATTCCGTCCGCGCCCATCGCCGCGTACTCCGCGAGCGTGCGCCCAGTGCGGGTCATGAGGTCGTACTCGAAGGCCCGCCCGTGCTCCTGGACGACCTGCGCGAGGCCCGTCATTCCCCCGCCGACGCGCCCGCCTTGGCGCTCTCCTCGTTCCATGCCGAGTAGATTTCGCCGACGGTTCCAGCCGAGAGCGTGCCTGCCACGTCGCCGATGTAGCGGCGCAGCAGCTCGACCTGGAAGCTCATGAGCTTCGAGCCGCCGTACTCGGCGGCCTCCTTGAGCTCTGCGAGCGTGGACAGCGGCAGGTGCGCCGCGAGCGGCAGCCTGTAGGTCTCGTCGGAGCCGACGAGGCCGAACTCGAAGAACACGGGGGAATCGGTGCCGAACTTGCGCATGGCGTCCTCCTTACGCGCTCACGACGCCGTCGTCGGTCATGATGTAGATGCACTCGCCCGACTCGTCGGGGTAGGTCGCGAGCGTGACCTGCCAGCCCACGGCCGCGTTGGCGGCGAACGTGACCTCGCCGACCTCGGTGACCTGGCCGTTGGGGACGAGCACGACGATGCGAGCGTTGCCGTCCTTCATGAGGAAGACCCACGACTGCGGGTCGGGCAGGTGCGGCCCCAGCTCGGTCATGGTCTGCTTGCCGTGCGTGGTGGTCGCGTTCTGCTCGGTCACGTGGTCGGTGCCGAAGGCGACGCCCAGCGCGCCGGCGTTGGTGGAGATCATCGTCCACGTGAGCGTGCCGTCGAAGCTCTCGAGCACCTTGCGCACGGTGGCCCCGCTCCAGTCCTTGATGTCGGTCGTGGACATCGACGGCGCGAGCGTGAGGCCGTCCTGGCTCACGTACTCGTCGCCGGTGAACGCCTGGTCGAGCGTGACGGCGGCCTTGGTGATGCTGGACAGGCTCGGCAGCGTCGTGCCGATGGGGGCGTGCTTGATCGCGCCCGTGGTGAGCTGGTCTGGTGCGCCCACGCGCACGTCGGAAGTGTTAGGCATGGTTGCCCTCCTTTTCGTCAGTCCGCGACGCGCACGCGCAGCACGGCGCTCACGGTCGCGATGATTACGTTTTGATTCGATTGGTCGGGCTGCGCCCGCTGCAGCCGCAGGCTGTCGAGCGCGTAGACGGGCTTGCCGCCCAGCGACGAGCCGACCAGGCCGAGCGCGAAGTCGGACACGGCGAGCTGCAGCTCGGCGGCCTGCGCGTAGGTCTCGGCGCGGCAGTCGAAGTCCACCGCGTAGAGCGCCTGCGCCTCGTTGGCGTCGGACGCGTTGAGCATGTCCACGCACACGTGCGGGCAGGCGAAACGCTGCGGGAGCGGCTTCGCGCAGGCGTCGAAGCCCGCGACGTTGAGCGCCGATTGCAGCGCGTCCTCGATGTCGATGTAGCCCATCACCTATGCACCGCCTTCGACAGCGCCTTGTCGCGCTGCTGGTAGATGGCCCCGGTCGGCCCCGTGGACGAGACGAAGCCCATGGCAGTGTAGGTGCCGGGCTTCGGGTAGTACCTGTACCACTCGCCGCCGTAGCCGCCGTTGGCCTCGGACGCGATGCGCTGCCCCGCCTGGTCGACCGCGGCCTGCATGCCGTCGGACTTCCAGACGTCCATGTAGCCCTTGGGTATGTGCTCTATCCTGACTTTCGCCGGCATTGCTCAGCCCTCCCATCTGCGCAGGGTGCAACGCGTGGACGAGACGCGCCCCGTGGGCGACTTGCTGTGGAAAACGTCGCCGTCAACCTCGTAGGCGACGCCCTCGTATACCACGCGGTCGCCAGGGCGCACGTCAGCGCCGTAGCCCGCGCGCAGCGTCATCGAGTCGGCCACGTTGACCACGCGCCCGTCCCTGTCCTGCTGGGTTGCCGCCGCCGTGACCTGACAGCGCGGCACCTGGTGCTCCGTCGCGTTGTCCCAGTCGGGGACGGTCGAGCCGCGCACCGTCTTCGACGCGGGCCTGACTACGGTCACCGTGTCCCTCATGAAGCTAAGCGGCATAGGCCCTCACCAGCCTGTAGGGCGAGAGGGCCGCGCGCTGCCGCTCCGTGAGCGCGGCCGCGACGCTCGACGCGTCCACGTCGTAGGCGATGGTCACGCCGTCCGCCGACTCGCTGCGCACGCCCGCAGTGCCGCCGATGGCGATGACGCCCTCGGCGATGGCGCGCACGGCCTCGGCGAGGTCAGGCACGGCATCGGCGTCGAAGCCCGCCGAGTACTCGACCGTCACCGCGTTCCACGATGTCGGCCAGCACTTCCAGCAGCAGCGGCGAACCAGGCCGTCGCGGGCCCACTCGTACTCGCCGGGGGCGAGCTCGACGCCCGACTCGGTCAGGGAGTCCACCGCCGTGACGAGCAGCGCGGGCAGCGCGAACAGGCGGGCGGGCCTGCCGTCCGCGTCGCCGATGCGCTGGACCGTGTAGCTGCACTGCAGGTTCGGGGCGACGTGCCAGCCGCACGCGTTGCGCACGGCCTGAGACGCCGCCGAGAGCGCCGACGCGGCCCGAAGGTCGCCTGCGTACCTGCCGCCCGTGAGTTGGTCGAAGGCCTCGACGGTCAGCAGGGGCGGCAGCTGCGTCCCGTCGATTTCGTAGCCCCATGCCGTGAGCACGGCTAGGCTTCCTTCTTCGTGCGCGACGTGCGCGCCTTCTTCGTGCGCGACGTGCGCGCCTTGTTCGCGGCGGGTTTCGCCGCCTTGTCGGCCGCGGGCTTCGCGGCCTTCTCTACCGGCACGGCGTCTTCGGGCTGCTCGCCCTCTGCGAACTGCCATGTGAATCCGCGCCAGCGGTACTCCTTGAGCGCCATGTGCGCCTCCTATCGGTCATGCGGGCGGGCGCATGCCTGCCACCCGCCCGCTCGCCTGCGTTGATTAGCTCGTGGCGATGGTGATGTTGCAGAAGCAGGTCGGGCGCTTGACCGCGAGGATTTCGCGTGCCTCGGCGCGGACGGAGACGAGGTTCTTCTCGAAGTCCACGTCGTTGGAGTTCGTGGAGTCCACGCGCACGCCGTCGGCTTTGGACACGAGGTCTGCGCCACGCGCGAAGGCGCCGACGATGACGTGGTTGGCTGTCACGTCGGCGGACTTGACGAACGTCATCTCGAACAGCTTGCTGTACTCGGAGTCACCGAACGGCTCACCCGCGTAGAAGCGGTTATCGGCGTCAAGCGCGGAGCGCAGGCGCAGCCACACGGCGGGCGTGACCACCACGGCGTCTGCCGGGATGTTGGTTGCGTCCTCGATGTCGGCGGCCGCCTTCAGGATGGCCTGGAAGAGCGCCACGTCGGTCGCGTTGGCAGCTACGGAACCGGTGAGCAGGCCGCTCGTGCCGAGCAGCGTTGCAACGGCAGCGCCCTGGCGCGCGGCGTTAAGGTCGTCAACCAGGTCCTGGTTGATTGCGTCGACCATGTAGGGGGCATCGTCGAAAAGCTCCTCGGTGACCTTGATGAGGCCCGTGATCTTCTGCAAGGTCGCGGTCTTCGGAACGTAGGCGTAGGTCAGCTTGTTCTTCGTCACGCCCTCTGCGGTCGTGCCGGCCGAGCCGGTGGTCCCGCTGTAGACATTCCACGAGTAGACCGGCGCGCTGATGGTCTTCTTGCCGAACAGATCAAGCACGGTCAGCGGGGCGGCTACGCGGCGCACGGGCTCGCGGTCGAACTCGGTAGCCACCAGGCCCGTGGACAGCGTCGGGTCGCCAGCTGCCTTGAACGGAGTTGCGATGATGCGGTTGTCGGCGTTCTCGTGGGCGTTCTTGAACTCCACGAAGTGCTCGCCAAGCGATTTTGCCATGACGGCTCCCTTCTCTGCAGTGTCGGAGGCGTCGGTGTCCTCCACGGTGTCGTTCAGGCCCTTGAGGAGTTCCTGGGCCTCGTTTGCGGCGTCGACCTTGGCCTGCGCGGCCTTGACGCCCTCGATGGCGGCGGACAGCTCGTCCGCGCCCTTCTCGCCGTTCTCCACGGCGCTCTTCACCTCGGCCAGTGCGGCCTTGGCCTCGTTGAGCTGGTCAATGAGGGTCATTGCTAGCCCCTTTCTGTCAGAAGTTCGAATGCTTGCCGCAAGAGCGCGTCCACGTCCGCCCCCTTGGCTTCGGGCTCCTCCGCGTTGGCCCCGTTGGGCTCCTCCGCGTTGGCCTTGGCCTCGTCGGCTTCGGGTTCGGGCTCCTGCTCGTCGGGTTCCCGCACATCGGCGAGAAGCCCGTTGACGATGGATTGGATGGAGCTGCACAGCTCCGAGATTCGGTTGAGGTCGTCGGCGTCCTTGGCGCTGTTGCGCCGTCCCGCCTTGATGCGCGCGAGCTCTTCGAGCGTGCCTACGCCCTTGACCTCCACGACCGACGTGTCGGGGTTTGCGGGATACATGACGAGCGAAACCTCGAACAGGTCGAGCTTTCGCAGCTCGTTGGCCTCGGTGCCGTCCTCGAGGGTGACGGTGCCACAGTCGAGCACGTTGTATGCGAAGCTGAACTTGCACAGGCGCCCGTCGCTCGCCAGCTCGCGTGCGCGCTGGGCGCGCTCCGTGCCGTCGAACGTGGCGGTGAACAGCAGGCCGTGGTCGTCCTCCTCGAGGTCGGTCACGGTGCCGATGTAGCTCTTCAGGTCGTTGCTGTCGTGGTTCCACAGCAGCGGGATGGCCTTGCCCTCGGCGCGTATGCGCTCGATGCACTCGGCGAACGCGCCCTTCGCGATGACGTCGCCGTAGCTGTCGGGCGTCCTCACCCAGGTCGCCGCGTAGCCCGTGATGGACCCGTTGTCCACCTCCGCCTTGACCTCGGCGGTCTTGATTTTCGTCTCCATTGCTCCCCCTTTCGCGGGCATGAAAAAAGCCCCTTTCGGGGCATGTCGGTCGAACCACTCGCGTATCGCGTCGTCGGTTCCTGGCGGCCTGCCGTCCGCTTCGGCGCGTCGCAGGCAGGTCTCCATGTCGGTGTCGAGGGCGATGACCTCCGCCCCCGCGTCCTCGTAGGTGTCCATGTCCTCGGACAGCGGGTTCGTGTGGATGACCCACGACTCGACGTCGGACGCGTGCTCGACGGCCCATTCGACGACCGCGCGCCGCGCGATGAACGCGGCTATGTGCGGGTCGGTCAGGCCACGGCGCGCGGAGTGCGGCTCCTTGTGCCCGAACGCCTGCGCTATCGCGTCGTAGTCCACCAGCACGTCGCCCTCCTGGGCGTGCTCCCGCATGTAGGTGCTCTTGCCCGCGCACGGCGGGCCCGTGATGACGTGGAGCATGGCTAGTCCCTCACTTCGATTTCGAGCTGGCACTGGCAGTTCGCGACCTCCTCGGGCGGCAGCGACCAGTCGCCGGGCCACTTGGCCCCGTTGCTGAACTCCTCGTCGTACTGCACGGTCTCCCCGTCCATCGCGGCGTGGCTGCCGCGCGGGTTCGACGATGTGACGACCCACGTCTTGTACACGTTCTCGCCGCGTCGGCGGTTCTGCCTGCTCGCCTCGAGGATGGACCACCCCACGACTGCCGTCGCGAACGCGGCCCCCGCGCTCGATGCGCGGTTCTCCTCGGCGTGCTCGAACACGCCTGCTGGCGTCGCGGTCAGGTTGTCGGAGTCCTCGTCGGCGTCCAGCGCCTCCTCCAGCTCGGCGAGCGTGGCCGCGTTGACCATCTCGGCGCGCCGCTCGCACATCTTGCGGATGTAGGCCTCGGTGCGCTTCGGGTCGTACTCGGCGCCGGCTCCCCACAGCTCGGCGGCGATCTGCCGCCCTCGCTCGTCGCTGATGCGCTTCACGACGGCCTCGAGGTCGTCTGCCAGCTCCTCGTCCCATCTCGCGGCGTCCCACCACGACGGCACGTCGGCCTTGCCCTTCGCGCCGATTTTCGGCAGCACGGCCTTTGCCTGCCGCCTGAAGAACCTGCGGTACACCGCCGTTATCTCGTCGGCTTCCTCGTCGGTCGGCTCGCCCCTGGCCTTGCGCAAGACCGGCGCTGACTTGCGCCCGAGGATGCGGTCGGCCTCGTCCAGCATCGCGTCGAGCGAGTTGTACCGCTCCACGGTCGGGTCGGTGTCGTGGTTCGACGCCAGGCCGCCCTCGAGCACGTTGAGCGGCACGATGAGCTCGTTCGCCCCGATCGCGGGAAGGTTCAGCTTCGCGCGCGCCTCGTCGCGCGTGAGGAACGGCGCGCCGACCGCCGATTGCAGGGCGCTCACCTTCTCCTCGAAGCTGCCCTCGGTCTTTATCGTGATGTCGTAGTTCACGTAGTCCTCGGGCGGCTCGCCGACCATCTTCGCGAGCGTGTGGTTCATGCGGTCGGTTGCGAACATGAGCGTCGGTGCCAGGCAGTCGTTGTAGAGCGCTCGCGCGTTGTCCTTGGCGCTCGCGTAGGTCTGGCCGCTGCCCGGCCAGAGCAGCGCGGGGTTGAAGTGGTACACGGACGCCACGTCCTCGCGCGCCAGCTTCACGCTCTCGTACCATTGCGCGTCGCGGGAGTTGAACTGAACGGTCCTAATCTCCATGCCGTCCTCGAGTATCGGCATGCCGCCGCCCTCGCCCGCGTCGCTTCCCGCCCAGGACGCCTTCCATGTCTCCTTGAAGCGGTCGAACGCCGCATCGCTCCACGGCTCGATGGATGCTGGCCGCGTGAGGTAGGCGTTGAAGCGCCCGCCGCGCCGCCACATCTGCCGCCTGAATCGGTTGGACTCGACCTGCTCGTGCAGCGTCTCCTTGAGCGCGCCTATGCGCGAGCACTGGCGCATCGGGTCGTTCGGGTCGTAGCCGTGCCACAGCACGAACTTTCCCGCAGGCACCTCGACGGCCGTGGACCTGCCCGTGCTCACCACGATGGACTCGGGCGCGAAGGGCGAAGCGCCCTTGTACTGCCGAATCCAGCTGTTGGGCACGGGGCGGACTTCCCACCCGCTCGGCGTCTCGGCGCTCGGCAGCACCAGCATCAGGAACCGCTCGTAGAGCAGCAGGTCGGAATACATCCACCGCTTGAACTCGAACGGCGTCATGTCGGCGTTCGGGTACTCGAGCAGCAGCGCGAGCGGGCTGTCCAGCACGCGGGGCCTGTCGTCGTCGGCCGCGCGCGCGTGGACCTTGAGCGGCACCTGCGCCGCGTTGTCGGCCAGGAACGTGACCGCCGCTCGCAGGTTCGGCTGCGTTCGGTAGAGCTGCGCCGCGTCCATGTCGGCGACGCGCACGCCCATGTCCATCCCGCCGCCGTAGACGTAGGCCACGTTCGGCGAGAACAGGCTGCGCAGGTTCACGAATAGCGCCATCGGTGACGCGCCCCCTTCCGTTGATGGGCAACAAAAAAGCCGCCCATGAGGACGGCGGGTTTTTGGCGGTATGTCGTGGATTCGAACCACGGGAACGCGTTGGCGTCCACCTGTTTAGCAAACAGGCGCAATCGGCCACTCTGCCAACATACCGAAAGTAAAAAGCCGCCCATGCGGACGGCCAGGTAAGTAAATCGTCTTACTGACTAGCTGCAAACGTTCGCCCAGATGCCCAGCAGCAGGCAGAAGCACGCCATCCCCGCGAGGTATCCCGCGAGGTCGGCTACGCCTGATGTTGCGCATGCGAGCGAAACTATGACGAGCACGCACGCCACGACGGCGAGCGCGTAGACGATGATGATTGCGACCTTGCTCATACGACCAGCACGCCCCTCTCCTCGTAGGCGCTCGGGATGAGCGCGGGTTGTTCCACCTCAGTCATCGTCGCGGCCCCGTGCGCCATGCACACGGCCACGAGCGGCGATATGTCCTCCATGCTCTTGGTGCGGTCGAACGCCCACGCGCCGTCGCCCATGGGGCGGGTGGCCGCGATGTTCGCCGCGAGGTCGAGCGCGGGCTGCGTGCGGTGGCGCAGCGGCACGGCGTCGCTCTCGGACTCCTCGTCGCACGCCGCGACGGCGTCCCAGAGACGGCCAGACCACCCCGCCACGTCCTTGCCGCAGCACTCGACGATGCTCACGCCCTCGACGGCGGCTATCACGTCCATCAGGCTCGACACGGGCGCGCCACGCGATTGCAGCGCCACGCGCATCCCCTCGGGGTAGTTCGGCGCGGCGTCCGCGAACCAGCCCTGCAGCCAGTGCGTGCCGCCTCGGTAGGCGGCAAGCTCGGCGTGCCATTGGCCGTCCGCGCGCTGGCCCACGACCGCGACGGACGCGTGCGTGCGGTCGGCGCTCACGTCCACGCCCCACCAGAGCGCCGCGTCGGGCGCGATGTCGGATTTCTCGTCCTTGCCGGCATCCCACGCGCCGATTGGGAAGGGCGGGTCCACGGTTGCGGTGGTCCACTGGCACAGGTCCTCGACGCGGAACTCCTGCTCGGGGTCGCTCGCGCACTCGCCAGCGATGGTGGATTCGTCCAGGAACCCGTAGTTCATCGACGGATTCGCCTGCGCCCACGCTTTCCTGTCCCACACGGAGCATCCGGGCTCGGCGCTCCACTCGAAGATGCCGATGGATGACAGGGCCGCTTCCATGGCTTCCTTCTCCTCGGCGGTCGGCTCTATCTGGGCCTCGCCCGCAGCGGCTATGATGCCGTCAGGGTCGCCGATCGCGCGGTGCGCCTGCATCCTGAGGTGCCTGAGCACCACGCTGCAGGCGTCGCCCGCGTTGGTCATGCACCACACGAGGCCGTTGAGCACCGCCTTGATCGTCTTGCTCGCGGCGCTCCATGCCTGGAACGTCTGGTGCTCGCGAATCTCGTCCATGAGCACGAGGTTGCTCGTCTTGCCGCGCGTGCCCTTGCGGGTCGCCGCAGCCACCTTGTAGCGGCGCCTGCCCGTGAGCCGCAGCGTCTTGTTGCCGTTGCCGCGGTAGACCTGCTCGATGGCCTCCGCGAGGAAGTCGGCTTCCTGCGCCATCTCGACCGCGCCTTCCCAGACCTCGGTTGCCTGATCCAAATCCTGGGCGGTGCCCAGCACCAGCGCGGCGTCGAGGCAGTACAGGAAGTACAGCGCGAGCACCATGCCCATGAGCGACTTGCCGTTCTGGCGCGCCACGAGCACGAGCACCGTGCGGAACCTGAACCTCCATCCGCCGTCGTCGGTGTCCACCACCTCAAGCGCGTGGACGAAGAGCCATTTCTGCCATGGCAGGAGCTTGAGGCTGAGATCGTTCTCGGCGAAGTCGATGACGTCGTACCCGAGCGTCGTGTCGGGGGTGAGCTCGCGGAGCGGCGGCGTGTAGATACGGGGAACCTCGCACCCGTACAGCACGTCAGCCATTCGCGCGCGCTCTCCACTTCGAGCGCCCTGCGACGGTCGAGACCTGCACCGGCTTTACCTTGCCGGCCTTGCCGAGCGCGTCCTTGAGCGCGTCGTACGTCTGCGTGTAGCTCTTGAGCAGCTTCTCGTACTCCGCGAACGCGGGGTTCGCCCTGATGCCCGATTGCCCGCCGCCGTTGTCGTACGGGATGACGATGGACTCGCCGTCGAGGTCGGCGCGCGCCTCGGCGAGCTTGCGCCGCATGAACAGCACGTCGTTGGCGAGCGACATCACGTGCTCGCGCTCGTGCTCGGGCAGGTTCTCCGCCAGCTCTGCGTAGGTGGCCATGCCGCCCTCCTTTCGCGCGCGCGATTATAGCTGGTTAGCTTCGTGTTCTCGATACCACCGGGACCGAATCGCCCCGGAGGGGGAAAGATGGCGCGGCGGTTGAAACTCGGCCGCGAGGTCGGCGCTCGAAATTTCGACACCCCCTACCTCCGCCGCGGGCGGTCACCGTCCCCTCGACCAGTCGCGCGTTCGGTTGCCCATCTCGTTGACGCCCGCGCGCTTGCCGCGTGCACGGTTGCACTTTCGATGCGACGGCGCGACGTTCTCGGGCAGCAACGCGAGCTCAGGGTGCGACCTCACGTCGCGCAGATGGTCGGGCTCGTAGCTGTCGGGCGTCGAGCTGGGCCTGGCCGCGTAGTCTATAGGTTGATGGCAGATGTGGCACGGCGCGCCGCGCGCCTTGTCGCGCCTGTAGCAGTCGAGCCGGAGCCGCTGCCATTGCGGCGTCGAGCGCGGGTCGGGCGTGCCGTCGGACAGGCGGCTCACATGACCACCCCGAGGCTCTGGCGCATGGCGTCCTCCCAGCCCGCGTAGCGGTCCACCCACACGACCTCCCCCACCCTGGGGGGCCTGGGCGGCACGGGGACGCCGAGCGCGGCCAGCATGGCGCGCGAGAGCGCCGTGTCGTAGCGCAGGGCGATTGCCGCCAGCTCGTCGCGGGTCATGGTACCTCCGTGCAAATGGAAGGCCGCCCGATCCTTTGCGAGTCGGACGGCCGTCGTTCGTTCGTTGTTCCGATTACACTATACGGCTTTTCGGTCGGGGGTTGTCGGGGCAGTTGCGCCTATTCGCCGCTCAGCCGGTTCTCCACGCTATAGCGGCGCACGCGCCACGTGCCGTCCACCTTGTGCCCGTCTAGCTGCCCGTTCTGCAGCAGGACGTGCACGCGCTGTCGGCTCACGCCGAGCGCTTCGGCCGCTTCGGTGAGCGTGTAGTAGCTGCGCTCGTCGAGTTCGTCCACCAGGCCGCTAAAGTAGGCAAAGGCATCTTCGGAGCTGATTACGCTGTAGCGGTAGAACTTCGCGTAAGCGGTCGATTGCGGCACGAGGTAGTAGCCTTTGTACATCGAATCGCAATCGTTCTCGCTGCCCACGAACAGGCGGTGGATTTCGTCCGTTGTCGGGTCGTAGCTGTCGATGGCGTACCAGTCGTTGTACTGCTCGGTCTCCCAGTTGGCTAGGATTTCTTCGGTGGTCTTCATGGCGGGTTCCTTTCGGTAGAGGTGGATGGTGCGGGAGATTGGCCGCTCCCGCTTCGGCTTGCCTCGCGTCTACCAGGAAGCTATGCATCCCACGACGTAGCCCCTGCGGCACGCCGTGACCTTGTGGATGTGCTCCGTCTCGTCGAACACCGTGAGCTTGTACGTCAGTTCAACTCCGAGCGCCTTCAGCGCTTTGCCGTACGTCTCGAGCGTTCGTTTTGCCTGGCGGTTGACCTTGCGGATGCGGCGCTGGTACTCGGGGTTGCTCTCGCGCTTGTAGAGCGCGCGCAGCTCGTCCTCGTTCTCCCAGGCGGCCTCCATGTCGGCCTTGCACGCCTCCCAGACCCTATCGCCTGCGATGTCGATGCCGTAATCGGTCATGATCTCGCATTGGGCCTCATACTCGTCGGTGGTGTCGAAAGCGATTGCAGGCGCGCTCTCGGCGTGCTCGCACTCGACGACCGGGCATCCGCGCTTCATGAGCGGTTCCACCTCGTGGTCCTTCGCCTCGCGGATGGTCAGGCACTTGATCCCCTCGAACCTTTCCTCGTAGCGCCTCTTGACGTCGGATTCGCTTTCGGCGATCGCGAGGTTCGTGCAGAACGGGCAGAACTCGTCGCGCTGGTAGCTCACGATGTAGGTCTTTTTCTCGGCGGTCATGGTAGAATCCTTTCTCGTCAGTTTCGGCTGGCGGGAGCGGGTCGGTCTTGGTCGGTTGGCCTGCTCCCTGTTGACAGTTATCAATATACAGTAAGTGTTGATAGTTGTCAACAGTCACGACAAAGAAAAGCCGCGCAAACCAGCAGGTCACGCGGCTAATCCGAAAATTCTCGAAACTTTTTCCTAGATCGCCTCGGGGAACTCGTCGTACTCGTGAGGAACGAACGGGAACAGTTCGACGAGCGCGTTGTCGTGCATCTCCTTGCGGATGTAGTCCTCCGAGTAGTGCACGCCCGGCAGCGCGTTGAGCGCGTCTGCCACGTCGGCCCACGTCTTGCCCTGGAGGTAGCGGTATGTGAGCAGCGCCCTCCACGGCTGCCGCACGTGCGAGAGCGCGCGGTGCGCGTCGGCCTGCGCCTGGAGGTTCGCGTCCAGCTCGTCGGCGAACTCGGCGCGCAGGCTCTCCATGCGCTCGATGCGGCGCAGCAGGCCCTCGTCGTCGGGCGCGGAGCGGACGGCCTCGCGGTCGTAGCGCACCGCGCCGATGCCGTCGAGCGAGCGCTCCATCTCGGCGATTTCCGAGCGGATCATCTCGATCGTGTGAATGGTGGCGCGCACGCGCCCGAGGTATCGCTTCGACCACGCTCGCATGTAGTCCACGTAGCAGGCGTCGAGCTTCGCTTCCAGTTCCTCTGTCATCTGGCTCCTTCCGTCCAATGCATCGTACCACGCCGTCATCGGCATCCCGTGCGGGCGAACCGCGCCGCGTGCTGCTTAGGCGAGAGCTTCGGCCTCGCCGCCTTGCACGCTGGGCACCGCCTCTGGTTGGCCTGCGTCCTTGGGAACATCTCGCCGCACACGCAGCAGACGGTCGGCTGCTTGTCGCCGCGGTCGCCCCTGGCCTTCCTGCCAGCCGCGATGCAGTCGGGGCACGTCTGCACGGGCTTGCGGTACTCCCGCTGCCGCTCGGTCGGCGTGAACGTGGCGCCGCACACCGCGCACTCCCTGGGCCGCGCGGCCTCGGCGTCCATGACCGCGCTGCGCATGTCGCAGAGCGCCACGCACGCGAGCAGCGTCTCGCGGTCGTGGTACTTCGGCAAGTCGGGGTTGTTGAGCTGCCCGATGTACTTGCGCGGCAGCGCCACGAGGTTGTCCGGGTCGAAGTTGCGCTTGTCGCGGTCGGCGAAGAACACGGTCCACCCGTCGGGCACGGGCCTGCCGTTGGCCTGCTCCCAGGCCAGGTGATGCTTGAAAACCCAATTGTCCTTCGTCTGCGGCACGTCGGGCCATTCCCTGACCTTGACCATCACGAAGCCGTCCTTGCCCATGCGCTCGCTGCCCACGGGCTTGCTCGGCTTGCCGCCGCCGTGCGACGTGCGCCGCTTCGTCCCGTAGACGCTGCGGAAGCGCGAGACCTGCGCGCGGTTGAGCCTGATGCCGAACTCGGCCTCGAACGCGTCGATCGTGGCGAACACGCTCTCGCCCGCGTCGTTGGCGAGCATCCACTCGCGCATGTCCGCGAACGCGGGCTCGCTCCACCTGATGCGCGCCTGAGCTGGTTCGTATCGCTCGTGGTCGTGCCTGTCCTTGCGCAGGCCCATCTTGTTGCACTTGACGAAGAGCGCCTGCTTCGACGGCCTGCGCCCGAACTCGCGCTCGAAGGCGTCGAGCGTGTCGTTGATGGTGCCCGCGTGGTAATATTCGGCAAGCCACGATTCCTCGGCGGCGGTGTAGGTGCGGGTCATCGTGTTTCCTCCTTCCTCTTCGGGTAGCTCGGGTAATCCTTGCGCTCGTCGCGGTAGCACGCCTTGCAGATGGACTTCGCGCCAAGGCTCGCGTGCGAGTCGGTCACGAGCGCGTCGAGCGGCAGCTTGCGGCCGCATACGCGGCAGGTCTTGCGCATCATGCCAACCTCCTCGCGTTCACCTTCAGCATCTCCTTGTCCACCTTCGCGTAGATCAGCGTGGTGTCCATGTTCGAGTGGCCGAGCAGCTGCTGGATTTCCTCGAGCTTCATGCCGCGCCGCAGGTTGTTCGTCGCCATGGTGCGCCTGAACCTGTGCGGATGCACGTTCGCGACCTCCGCCCTGCGGCCCATGTCGCGCGTCATCTTCTCGACCGATGTCTTGCCAAGCCTGACATGCGGGCGCGTCTTCGATACGAACAGCGCGGGACAGCCATCGTCGCGGCTCTCCAGGTAGCGTTGCACGTGCAGCTTCGCCTCGGCGCTGAAATAGCACGTCCTGCGCTTGTTGCCCTTGCCCAGCACCTCGCATTCACGCCCCTGCATGTCCATGTCTGCCACGTCCAGGCCGCACAGCTCGCTCACGCGCATGCCGCTCGATAGCAGAAGCTCGAAGATGGCGCGCTCGCGCTCGTCGCAGCACGCCTCACGCAGCTTGGCCACCTCTTCGTCGGAAAACGGCTTCTTGTCGGCCTTCTCCTCCTTGAGCGCCTTGGTGCGCTTCACTGGCGACTTGCGGATTATGTCCTCGTTCTCGAGCCACTGGAAGAACGTGGACAGGCAGCGCCGCTCGTTGTTGACGGTGGTCGGCGTGCAGTTGCGCTCCGTCATCGCCCACGCGAGGCAGCGCCTTATGTCGTTGGCGTCCACGAAGCGCAGCGGCTTGCCCATGTAGTCCACGCACTTGCGAATGGTGGTCTCGTAGTACTTCAGCGTCCTGGCGCTCAGGTTCTCGACGCGCTTGGCCTCTATGAACATGTCGATGTAGCGGCCGTTGTCCACCTGCGCGCCGTCCTGCGGCGAGAACACGGCCTCGAGCGCGTCTCGCAGCTCGTGCATCTGCTCGCGGCTCAGGTGGTCGCGCATCATCGCCTCGACCATGCGGGCGCGCTCCATGTCGGGGTCGATGACGTACGCCTGGGCGAGCTGGCCGCACATCGCTAGATCCGATTGCATCCGAACACCCTCCTCGCCATCATCCTGTAGAGCCACGTCTCGTCCAGGGCGAGCATCGGCGTCCACAGCTCGAAGCGGTAGTCCATGCGCAGCGTGTCGCCGATTTGCACGATGCCGGGCATCCCGAGCAGGCTCATCTGCACGTAGCACGCGAGCGCGGTCATCTCGGACAGCTCCTGCGCGACGAACAGCGCCTTCTGCTGGTAGTTGATGCCGTACGTTTGCAATACGTTCGCAGCCGCTATCAGGTTCGCGCCGCCGCCCGCCGCCGGGTCGTTCACGGTGATGTAGCCGTGGCTCTCGATGCCTCGCTCCGCCTCGTCGCGCGTGATGCCCATGTCGGCCATGAGCCTGCTCAGGTGGTACGGCGTGAAGAACTGGCCGTTCTCCCTGCTGCCGATTCCCAGCTTCATGTAGGCGTCGCCGAGCAGGTCCTGCCCGGGGTTCTCCTCGAACGCCTCGATGCATGCCTCGTGCAGCTCGGCCATCTCGTCCCCGGAGCAGAGGACGGAGCCCATCGAGGACTCCGCCTTGTCAACCAGCCATTTGCAAGGGTTCATGCTCGCCGACGCTATGAACGCCGCCAGCGTGCTCACGAACGCGACCCAGTGCTCGTAGTAGCTCTGCCCGCGCGACGTCCTCTCGAACATCTTCACGAACCCGTCCACCGCGCTCATCGGACGTACCCCCTCTGCGGCCCGCGCAGCCCGTAGCCGTCGCTCTCGGCTTTGTCGATGCCGCCCGACTTCCCGTCGAGCTGCACGCACTCCACGTGCGCCTCGTCGAGCAGCGCCTGCACCTCCTCGAAGGTGTAGTCCGCATGCACGTACTTGTTCAGGCGGTCGCGCGTCCAGGACAGCGTGTGCCCGGGCGCGAACTCGGCCACCCACGCCAGCGCGTCGAACTCCCTGGGCGGCAGCTCGGGCGGGTGCTCCACTTCCGCGACCACCTGCGGCTGCCCCAGCAGCAGGCGCGACGTGCCGACCTTGAGCGCCAGCCCGTCCATCGTCTGCTCCTGCATCGACGCGACCTTCGCGATGGTGTTGGCGCTGTTGATGGCCATGGCGAACAGCTGCGTCTTCGTGCGGGCCTTCTCGATGGCCTGCTCGAGGTTGTCGTCGTCGGCGGCGTCCAGTTCGTCCATCGCCGCGAAGATGCGCTCGTTGAGGTCGAAGAGGTCGCTCATTCGGTTGTCTCCTTCCTCTTCGCGTTCCACCATCTTTCGAACTTGGCCGCGCACTTCGGGCACATATCCCCACCGTTCTTCGTGCGCGACGTGCTGTTGGGGTAGTACTCAAAGACGACGCGCCCCTTGCTGCCTTTGGCATAGAACGCGCCGCAACGGTCACATTTCCTCGCGTCGCTCATTCGACCGCCTCCTTCGGGTCTTCCCAGTCGTCCACCATGCAACGGTTCCAGACGGGCAGCACGCCCTCCAGGCCGCTCGTGGACGTGCCGGTCTTAATGCCGCATTCCGGGCAGCGCACGTACGCGCCGCCGCTACTGCTCGTGCCGTCCTTGTAAATCGGCTTGACGTGGCAGACGCGGCACTCGGCCAGGTCCTCCTCGTCGTAGTAGGCGATCGTCTCGCCGCCGAAATCCATCGTCCTCATGTCTCGTAGCTCCTCTCGATCGCGCGCAGCATGCGCCGCTTCGACTTCTCGTCGCCGAGCAGCATCGTGCGCTCGTACCTGCTCATCAAATCGATTCTCCACTGCGGGAGCCAGCGGCCGCACGCGAGCTGCGCCCTCGTGCACCAGACCCGCTCGCCCGTGCAGCCGCCCTCCTCGCAACGGTACGCGCCGCAATCCTCGCTAATCGGGCACGGCTCGGGGTACGGCCACGCGTCCACCTCCTCGGTGAACAGCGGCAGCTGGGCGCTCACTCTCCCGCCTCCTGGCGCATCCATTCGTACACGCCCTCCCAGCACTCCCTGGGCTCGTTCTCGCAGCCGCCGAGCCACGCGCAGTGCTCGCAGCACCAGCCGCCCTCGTCGTACGCGGCGAGCGCCCTCGCGACGGCCTCCGGCTCCTCGGCCAAGAGCTTCTCGACGTTGGTCATCCCAACCACCTCCGCGCTCGATCGTAGCGCGTCTGCAGCGACGCCATGTGACCCCCTGGACACGAACCTCCCGCAGTGGTGGTCGGGGTCCACCTTCTCGCCGTGGCTCTCCCGAAGCCAGCACACGAGCGCCTCGTCGCCCGAGTGCAGCTCCGTCCTCGACCTCCCGCAGTCGGCGCACCTCATTGCTCTCCTTCCCCGCGCAGTTCCACCATGCGCGTCCATAGCTCCATCGCGCCCTGCACGAGCGACTTGGCGTTCTGCTCGGCATCCTCGTAGCATCCGCGCTCGTAGTCGATGCGGACGTACCCGACGTAGTCGCGCAGGCTGTCCAGCAGCGTGCCCGTGCCGAAGTTCTCGCCGAACATCTAGTCTCCTTCCTCGCGCAGCCGCTCTGCGTGCGCGTTCATGTAGCTCAGGCACAGCTCGTGCGGATCCTGCTCGCCGTTTGTCGGCAGCTTGTCAGCGATTGGAGCAGCCGTCTCGCCGTCATACTCGGGCGGCGCGTAGTCAAGACACATGAAATGCCCGGCGCCGTCACCGTCCGCGTACTTACAGGTGTCGCAGAGGTAGTACCACGTGTACAGCTTCTCGCTCATTCCGCATCGCCCCTCAGCTCGTCAACCACGACAAGGTCAACTTCGGCTTTCGGCCTGTAATGCTCTAGCCCTTCGGCTATCTGGTCGTCGGCGAGCTTGGTCTTGCCCTTGCCGTAACGCGCCCTCAGCGCGTCGATGGTTGCCCTCGCGTGGTCGATTCTCGACTTGTCCATCACGCATCACCCCAAAACCACTTCGTGGCAGCCCTTGGCGTAGCATTTGGGCTGATATAGCATCCTCTCTTCCACCATCTGCCGAAACAGGGCAGCGGCAACCTAAAGCAGAGATAATCTCCCTTCCTCGGCCTGTACACGTCAACGCCCCAATGCATCGCGTTGCGTCCGTAGACCGTGACGTTCTCCCCGATGTGGATATGGCCTGAGAGGAATCTGTACCTCCACCATCCATGCTTATCTCCGAATCTGTCCAGCTTTGCCCACCACGGGTCTTTGCGTTTGCCACTGCTCATTCCGCATCGCCTCCCAGCTTCTCGCCGCTCAGGAAGCGAATCAGCTCGTTCTCGCAGTCGTAGCACAGGTCGAACTCCTGCGTCGTGTGGTTCGAGCCGTCGAAGCTGTGGAACCGCGAGCCGACGACCGCCGTCCAGTACACGCGCTTGTGCCGCTGGACTGGGAAGTCGTTCCGATAGCCGAGTTCCTTGCCGCACCTGTCGCAGTTGTGGATGGTCTTGTACGCCATCACGCATCACCCCTCAGCCATTCGATAAAGCACCTGCAACATGCCATACGCCGCGCTCGTCTTGAACAAATTCGCCCTTGAAGTGGCTACCCCTTTGGTTGTTCGCCTGCACGAAAGAATCAGCGAATCTGCAATTAGACGGCTCGTAATCCTTATCGGGGTCAATTCGGTCTAGCGTGCAAGCTCCGTATGATGCGTTTTCGTCGTATCCATGTGATTTCGCCCAAATCGCGAATGAATTGAAATCGTCTTTCCACTCGGGGCAGACGGAGATTCCACGACCGCCGTAATTCTTGAACTGCGGGTTCTTCTTGTCGTAGCAACGTGCTTTCATGGCACGCCAGACTCCGTACAATCTGGTCTTATACATCCCGTGAGTGCGCATCCGTTGTGAAGCTGCTTCTCGCATTAGGCATCCACAAGATTTAATTACTCCGCTACGTAGATGATACCCACGAATAACCTTTTCGGTTCCGCAGTCGCATCGGCAGAGCCATATAGCTTGACCTTTCTTGTCGCTTCCAACTCGGCTAATAACCGTGAGCCTGCCGAAACGCCTGCCAGTCAAATCGCATACCCTTGTCATGCGTCCACCTCCTGTTTCAGCCATTCGAGCAGCGCAGCCTCGCCGTCGTCGCAGTCAGCGTCGGTCGATATATTGCAGCCGTCTCTCATCGGGCATTCGTCGCATTTCGTCGTGATGTGGCACATCAATAGCCGCCACGCCGTCTTAGCCGCCCTCTCGGGCGTGCCGAACAGCTCGGAATAGCGGCTATCGTCATCGCGCAATTTATCGAGCCATCCCATCTGCCAGCAGCGGAACAGGATGCTGTCGAGCACCTCGACTTCCTCTGGACTGCTTTCGATATTCGTGCATTCGAGCAGTTTCCTCTTCGCCTTGGCTATCAGCTCGAAGCGGTCATCGCCGCACACTTCGCCGCTCATCGCTCCACCGCCTTTCTCAGATACGCACACTTGCGCAGCTTCGGACAGA
>CAMPAF010000006.1 GCA_946631535.1 uncultured Verrucomicrobiota bacterium | reverse complement strand
CGCGCACGGGGCAAGGTCGCCGTTCACGCGCACGCGCACGTTCTTGAGGTCGCGGTCGCCGGGCGCCACGACCACCTGCACGCTCTCGCGCTCGTTGCGGGCGAGACGTACCGTCGCCTCGGTGGCGGGCTTGGCGGGGATGGCGTCGCCGCGCGGCAGCACCTTCACCATCGAGGAGGCGAGCCCCACGCACATTTTCGTGGTGTCCTGCCCGGCCTTGAGGCACGCCTCGCGGAAGTTGCAGTACGCGCGCAGGTGGGCGCGCGCGGCTTCAAACTCGCTTTTGGCGGCGGTGGCCTCGGAAGCCGCCTGCGAGAGGAAAGGCAGGATGTCGCGTCCCACGCACGGGCCGTCCGGCACGGGCAGCGGCTCGCCTTTCTTGAGGAGCGTGATGCGGTCGATGAACACGCGCACGTCGCGGGGGTTGGAGAGGAAGAGGTGGACGCGCCCGACGTTGTCCGGCTTGCACGTCTTGGGCCAGTTGCGGAGGGGGATGACCCACTGGGAGTAGCCGCGCGGCGGGAGGGATGTGTGGGCGTTGAGACCGTTCTGGACGCGTCCCACGGGCGGGCAGATGAAGGTGGAGAGGGAGTCGCCGCCCTCGCCGACGCTGACGAGGTCGATCACGAGGCGGTCGTAGCCGCGCCAGTCCTTCACGGACGAGTCCAGGTTGAAGCTCGGCCATTCGTCAAGTCCCTTGCGCCAGGGTCCGCTCTTGAAGTAGAGGGCGTGCTGGCCTGAGGTGGCGAAGGCGTTCGTCACGCAGATCGTGCGGTCGTGGGCGAAGCGCCGGGGCGCGGCCTTCTGCTCTGCGTCCGTCTCGAAGTCGAAGAGGACGGTCGCCGCGAGGGCGGACACTGAAACACCTGCTCCGAGGAGCACCGACAAGACAGCTGATTTTCTCATGCCGCTAGTATAGCACAAATCGCTCCGCGGTCCACACGCGTTATGGTACAATAGTGCCATGAAGATTCTGTCGATCATATCTTTTGCGGCGTTGGCCGCGCACGCCGCTGTCATTTCCGAGATTCCGCTACGCGAGGGCGAGCGCTGGTGGGGTGGCGGAGGCGGCGACGGTCACAACCAGCCGTACGGCGCGAACGATTCCAGGCGCATCGACCTGCGCAGCCACGGCAACACCTCGTCCCCGTTCCTCGTCTCCTCCTGCGGGCGGTACGTCTGGAGCGAGAAGCCGTTCGGCTACGTGTTCAAGGGCGGGAAGCTCGTCATCGACTCCGATGTGGAGAAGGTCGAGCCCGTCGAGGCCGGCACCACGCTGAAGGACGCCTACCTCGCCGCCGCGAAGGCCCACATGCGCTTCGGCGGCCGCACTCCGCCCGACGTGTTTTTCTCCCTGCCGCAATGGAACAACTGGATCGAGATATTCCTGAACGGCATGGACCAGAAGGCAGCGGACGACTACACCGCCGAGCTGGCGAAAAGCGGCTTCCCCTGCGGCATCTACATGATGGACGGCGGATGGATGTCGCACCAGGGCTCCTACGAGTTCTACGCGAGGGACTTCCCCGACCCGAAGGGTCTCTTCGGCCGCATCGTCTCGCACGGCTGGATTCCGCTCATCTGGACTGCCCACTTCGTCTCGCCCGACAGCCGCGAATACAAGCGCCTCCGCTACCACAAGAAGCTGAACGGGCTCGACTATCTGGCCTACCGCAAGCAGCCCGGCTCCCATGCGGCGGCGGTCGTGCGGTGGTGGAGCGGCGTAAGCGCCATTTACGACCTCACGAAGCCGGAGGCGAACGCGTTCTACGTGAAGACGCTGAAGGACTTCGCGGCGCAGTACGGCATCAAGGGCTTCAAGTTCGACGCCGGAGATCCGCACTTCTTCATGGAAGACTGCCGCTTTGCGGACGAGAAGGCGGAGCCTGTTGACTACACCCGTCTCTACGCCGAGATGGCCGCGAACGAGTTCCCGTACCACGAGATCCGTGTGAGCTGGAAATGCGGCGGCCTGCCGCTCGTCACGCGCCTCGGCGACCGCGCGCACGAATGGACTGGCAGCAAGGGACAGGACACGGTCGTACCGCAGATCATCGCGGCGGGACTTCTCGGCTGCCCGTATTCGCTCGCCGACATGGTGGGCGGCGGACTGGAGGTGTCCTTTGTGGGCCGCGCGGTCGACGAGAAGCTGTTCGTGCGCTCCGCTGCGATGCAGTCGCTCATGCCGATGATGCAGTTTTCGCCCGCGCCGTGGCGCCATCTCTCGCCGGAAGGCGTGAAGCTCTGCCGCGCGTTCGCCGACCTCCACGTCGCCTTCGCGCCCTACATTCTTGAGACGGCCCGGCACGCCGCCGCCACGGGAGAGCCGATAGTGCGTGCGATGGAGTACGAGTTCCCGCACAAGGGTTTCAACCGTCCGATGCAGCAGTTCATGCTCGGATCCCGCTGGCTAGTCGCGCCAGTCATCACGCCCGACGACGCGAAGGTTGTGGAGCTACCGAAGGGCAAATGGCGAGATGACCTTGGTGCCGTCCACGTCGGCCCCGCAAGGCTTTCTCTAACCGCCGTCCCCCTCTCCCGTCTTCCCCGCTACGAGCGCCTCGACTGAAACTGAGATGAAAGGCAAGGCTTTTACGATATGTCGTTGAATGTGTATTGGAGCGATCGGCTGGAGTTGCTGGCCGACCGGCTTTTCGCGGCGTGGGATGGCCGCGCTTCTGCGCGGCCGGATTCAGCAACTCCGGATGGAAAGTCTGTTCGCGATCCGTTCTTCCGCATCTGCGTCGTTGTGGGCGATCCGTCCACGCGCAACTGGCTGCAGCGGCATTTCCTTCTGCACCGCAAGCCAGGAGCGCGCCGCATCCTCGCGAACATCGACTTCAAACCACTTGCGGAGTTCGTCAACGACTGGCTGGCGGCCGAGACGCACGGCAAGGACGGCGCGCATCGTCGCCCGGCCGAGCATCCCTACTCGAAAGGCGTGCTCGCCTGGCGCATCGACGCCATGCTGAAGGCGGAGGCGGGGAATCCCGACCTTGCCGTTCCGCAGGCCTACGTCTCGCGCGCGGACAGTCAGGTCGCCGACCGGCGGCGCTTCGAGCTCGCCTCGCGGCTCGCCGAGCTTTTCGGCGACTATCTGGAGAACCGGTACCAGATGCTGGCCGACTGGGAGGCGGGAAAGATGCCGTCCGGCGATGAACGCTGGCAGGCCGTTCTTTACCGCCTTCTGGTCCGGGATGAGCCGGATACCTACACGCGCGACTATGCGCGTGCCTTGGCCGCGCACGCCGACCCGTCAGCCGCGCTCCGCAACGGCTTTCCGCGCTATGCGGCGATCCACGTGTTCGACGTGGCCACCGCCCCTTGGCCTTATCTGCTGATGCTCAAGAAGATGTCCGAGACGATCCCGACGACGTTCTGGACATTCAATCCGTCGCGCGCCTACTGGCTGGACGATCCCAGCCGGCGAATGGCCCAGCGCGAGATGGCCCGCAACGTGCGCGAAGCGCTGCAACGGGGCGAGACGCCGCCGGAGCTGGAGCCTGGCGGCATGTTCGATACGCCTGATGCGCGGCTCTTGGGCGCGCTGGCGGGCGGCACGCGCGGCGTGCTCTCGGCCGAACTCGACATCGCGGAGGGAGACTGCGAGTGGGTGGGCGAGGAGGACGCGGAAACTTTTGCCTCGCTCGCCCGCATCCGTCCCGAGGTACATGTGTGCCATTCGCCCCGGCGCGAGCTGGAGGCTGCGCGCGACGCGCTCCACCGGTTCTTCGCCGAGACGCCGGACGCGCGTCCGGCCGACGCCCTTGTCCTCTGCGCCGACTGGGGCACTTATTCGCCGCTCGTGGAGTCGGTATTCGGCGCGGGCGGTGAAGGTAGGATTCCTTTCGCCTTGGACAGCGGCGTTCGGGAGGAGACGCCGATCTCGTATTCGCTTGGCGCGCTGTTCGAGTTCCGTACGAACCGGTTCGAGGTCAACGCCGTGTTCGCGCTCCTGGGCGTCCCCGCGATCCGCGAGCGCTTCGGCATCGACGCAGACGGACTGTCCGTCCTGCGCGAGATGGTGCGCGCGAACAACATCCACTGGGGGTATGACGACGCGGACGTGAACGGCATCCTCGGTGTGGAGAATGCGCGCGAGGCGTACCCGTTCACCTGGCGGCGCGGCCTTGACCGATTCATCGCTGATGCGCTGCTGGGGCCGCGCGAGGACGCCGGGGAACTTATTGACGCGGGGCGTCTCGGCAGGTTGCTGCCATGCGGGAACGTCGAGGCCGAGCGGGCCCGGCTGGTTGGCGCGCTGGAGTCGTTCGTGAAGTCGCTGTCGAAGCTCCGGGGGTTCCTGAAGGCGCCGCATAGGATCGAGGAGTGGCGCGACGGCTTCCTGCGCGCGGTCGACGAGTTCTACCAGGACGGGGACACCGTGAGCGACGAACTGGCGGGACTGCGCCGCGCGGTCGTCTCCGCGACGGATGAGGCGCTGATCGCGCGCGCGGCAGGCAAGTCCGCCAGCCGCAACGACGCCGTGCCGGGCGACGTGATGTGCGCGGCGATCTTGGGGGCTGTCAATTCCGGCGTGCGGCGCGTGTCGTCGCCGGGCGATGCGGTCCGTTTCGCGCCGCTCGGGAACGGGACGGCGGTGCCAGCGCGGTTCGTATGGATCTGCGGACTGAACGACGGCACGTTTCCGCGGACGGAGCGGCGCGCGTCGTTCGACCTCGTCGGACGGTACCCGACGCTGTTCGACGTTACTCCGCGCGACAAGGACGCCAGCGCGCTCCTCAAGGCGGCGCTCGGCGCGCGCGACCGTCTGTCGCTGAGTTACATCGGGCGGGACGTCCGTTCCAACGAAGAAGTGCCGGCCGCCGTGCCGCTCATCGACCTGGTCGAGTGGTTCAAGGGGACGCAACATGAAGTGAGGACCTACCACCATCCGCTTCAGGCGTACAGTCCGCGCTACTTCACGAAAGGGAGCGATCTGCCGTCGAGCTATTCCTCCGCGAATCACGATGCCGCCGTCGCGATCCTGAATCGGCAGGGAGCGGAGAGGGCGGATGGCGTCAGTGTCGCCCCGTTCGCCCTCTCCGACACGGGCGACACCGTCATCGACGTTGACGATCTGGTGTATTTCTATTCGCGTCCCAACCACTTCCTGGCGAGGAAACGGCTTGACGTGCGCATCTCCAAGCCGGGTTACGACCTTCTTGCGGACGAAGACAGCCTCGACGCCAACGACCTTCCGAAAGACTTGTCGGAGCGGCTGCTTGTGCGCGGCTCGGAAGGGGTCGACGTAGCGAGGATCGCGGAGCAGTTGAGGGAGACGGGTATGTCGCTGACGGGCGAGGAGCTGGGACGAACGCTCGACGCCGCTGCGGAAAGCGGCGCGGACTACCGCCAGCGTCCGCTCAAGTACAAGAAGGCGGAAAGCGACGGATTCGCGTGTGCCGACATGACGGCGGCGGAGGCTCTCGCCCATTGGCAGGACGAAGCAGAGCCGGTTCCCTACCATGTTGACCTCGAAATCGAAGGGCACCGTGTGACGGTTGGCGGTTTCCGCCAGGAGGTCAAGCTGAACGTGATGCCCAATGGACAGAGGGGACATGTCTTCGAGTTCTCGCAATACGGCGGAATCTACGACTCCACGAAGATTGGCGCATGGATCCGCCATGTCGCGGGGCATGCCGCCGGCGGTGAGTTCGTGACGGCGATGATGTGCATGAAGGACGGCCCCGTGAGGACCTATCGTCCCATCCCGCAAGACGAGGCGAAGGCTTTGCTGGAGAGGATGGTCGTCCAGGCGATGAAGCCGATGGCGTTCGACTACGCGGCCGCGGCGGCGGGCGGTGGAAATGACGTGCCTCCCGACGATTTCTTGGAGGCGCTTGGCGACTATGGTTCCAGAATCGTTTCGTCTTACGGGAAGAGATAGGGAGGGCGGAACTATGAGTCGCATATTCAGTGAAGACATCTTCGATCCCGCATTCGTCCTCGAGGGACCGCATCTTGTCGCGGCGTCCGCCGGGACGGGCAAGACCTACAACATCCAGAACATCTACGCGCGCCTCGTCGCGGAAAAGGGATTTAGAACATCCCAGATACAGGTGATGACGTTCACCGAAAAGGCCACGAAGGAGTTGCGCGACCGCGTGCGCAAGGTGCTTGCCGACCTGTCGCGGCTGTTCGCTGGCGACGTTGCCGGATTCAAGCCCGAGGAACTGGAACGTCTCGAGAAGCTGCGTGCATGCGCACAGACGACGATCGGAGGAGGGTCGCCCGATGCCGTTGCGCGGATGCGGATCGATCTCGCGCTCATGGAATTCGACCAGGCCGCCATATCAACCATCCACGGGTTCTGTCGCCGCGCCCTCGTCCGTTTCGCGTTCGAGACGGACAGCGCGTTCAAGGCGGAGTTCGCGGACACGAAGGCACAGGACCTCGCGCGCCGCGTACGCGACTGGTGGCGGTGCAACCGCACGTCCATCCCCGATGCGGTGAAGGACGGCGTGGGCATCGGGACGATCCAGGCTTTTGTGAACGGCCTCGCCGGAAAGACCGATTGGACCCTGGACGGGGACGCGGAAGACGATGCGGGAACATACGCCCTTGCCCGGGCGAAGGAGATCGTCTGCGCCTACGAGGCGGATCGCCCCACGCGCACCACGCAGACGTACGACGACCTTCTGCGTAGCCTGCGGAGCGCCCTGCAGGATGCCGTGAAGGGCCCCGTGCTAGCCGCGTGCCTGCGGAACGAGTTCAAGGCGGCGCTCGTCGACGAGTTCCAGGACACGGACCCCGTCCAGTACGACATCTTCCGCCGTGTTTTTCTTGATCCAGCGGTAAAGCCTGCGCCGGCGCTATTTTTCGTGGGCGACCCAAAGCAGGCGATCTATTCGTTCCGCGGCGGCGACATCTACACCTACAAGAAGGCCGTCACGGATCCGGCGGTCGCGGCAAGCACGTACCGCCTGGATCGGAACTTCCGTTCCACGCCCCGCCTCATCGACGCCGTTAACACGTTGTTCATGGACGAGCGGCAGGGGGATGGCTCGTACGTCCGCACGTTCGGGGACGACGCGATTGGCTATCCCGTACCGCTGCGCGCCAGCGAGAAGGAACCGCTGACGCTTCCGGACGGAACTCCGGACCCGTCGCCGTTCCGCATCGTCATGGCCGAGAACTCGAACGGACGCTTTCAGGCCGTTATCGATGCCGTGCTGAAGGTCCTCGAAGAGCAGCGCGGAAACGGCATCACGCCGAAGGATATCGCAATCCTCACGACGTCGAACGACGCGGGCGAGGGATTCCGCGACGCGCTTCGGGAGGTCGGCGTGCCTGCAGTCCTGCAGCGTGCCGGCAATGTCTTCGCGGGGCAGATGGCAGGCGACTTCCGCCAGGTGCTGATGGCGATGGCGCAGATGGGCGGACGCGGTCAGGTGCGCGCCGCGCTGCTGACGGGGTTCTTCTCCTTCGACAAGGCGAAGCTCGATGACGAGGCCTTGCTTGCCGACATGGTGGGATTCTTCGGCGAACTCAACCAGATATGGCTCGCCCGAGGATTCAATGCGGCCCTTGCGGCGCTGGAGGCAAACAAGGAATGCGACTTCCGCCGAAAGCTGGCGGGGCAGTCGGACGGCGAGCGCCTGCTGGCCGACCTGATGCAGATAATCGATCTTGCCGATGCGGCAGTGAAGGAGCTTGGTCCGGCGCCGGAGACGCTTGTCGATTGGCTCACCGAGCGGATCAACCAGTCGGGCGACGAGGCGGACGTCGAGGAGTATGCACGGCAGCTGGAGAGCGAGAGCGACGCACTCAAGATCATGACGATCCACGTGTCGAAGGGCCTTGAGTTTCCTATTGTCATCGTGCCGATGACGAGGGGCTGGGACGTGCAGCCGCCGTACTTCTACCACGACGCGAACATGGACCTGCATGTCGCACTGGACGACGAGGCGCGGTCAAAGGCCGCCGCGGAACATGACGCCGAGCGCATGCGCCTGCTGTACGTCGCGCTCACGCGCGCCACCAAGCGCACGGTTCTCGTGACGACCGAGCCGGATCCCCAATCGCCGCTCGGCCGTCTGCTGGCGAATGCTCGGCGCAACGGCGCGGGAGAGGACGCGCAGGGAGCGCCGATCATGTGGACCGCGTACGAACTGCAGGAAGAACCTTTGCCGCCGTATTTCGTTTCGGCTTCGGGCGTGAAGGCGGAGGATCTTTCCCCTGCGCTTGAGCCTCGCCATTATTCCACGGCACCCACGAAGGGAAGCTATTCGTCGCTCGCGCCAGGCGCGCATGGGGGGGGCGACGACGAATTCGACTTCGATTCCGCCGCGTTCGATGATGCAAACGAGAGCGCGGATGGCGTCATGGCCCTGCCGGGCGGCACGAAGACTGGAACGTGTTGGCATGAGATACTGGAACGTCTGCCGTTCGGTGCGGACGATGATGCGATCCTTGCAGAAACGCGTCGTGCATTGTCAGTGTACGGACTCGCATCCCCCAGCGACGAGACGTTCGCAAAAGACGCAGGACTTGTCGCCGAGATGGTAAGGTCTGCGTTGGAGTGTCCGCTCCACGCCCCTGACGGAGCAGCGTTCACCCTCAGGGAGATTGGTGTGCAAGACCGGTTCAGCGAATGGGAGTTCGACTTCTCGTCGTCGTCGTCCGCGTCCACGACGGCGGCGATTTCCGAGATCTTGCGGAACGCGTGGAAAGGAGATGTCTCGAAGAGCGCGTTCCTGAAGGAGCTTGAGGGGTGGAACCGTCCCATCCCGAAAGGCTACCTCAGGGGATTCCTGGATCTTGTCTTCCGGAAGGATGGCTACTATTACGTCGTCGACTGGAAGTCTAACAGCCTGACGCGCCACGTGGCGGACTTCATGGAAGAGGGCATCACGGCGGAAATGGCGTCGGCCGGGTATTTCTTCCAGTACCTGCTGTATTCCGCCGTCCTGCATCGCTTCCTGAAGGAGACGATGGCGGAGGGCTATTCCTGGGAGCGGAACTTCGGCGGCATACGGTACTATTTCCTGCGCGGGATTCCGTTCAACGGCGAGAAAGCGGTGTTCTGCGACCGCCCGGGAGAGGCGTTGCTCGACAAGCTTTGCGCCGCATTGGGATTGGAGGGCTGACGAGATGAAGAACGCAGTTCGGGACATGGTGGAGAGGATGACCGGCGGAAACGTGAAGGTTGCCGAGATTTGCGCTTCGACCGTCGCCAACCTGGAGGAGGGAGACGTCTGCCGCCGCCTTGACGAAGAGGAGATGCGGCTGCTTTCGGAAGTGCCGGAAGTTGTTCGTGTTGTCGACGGGCGGACGCCTGTCGAGGACGTGACGGCACCGTTCGTGGTAAGTGGAGATCTGCTGTATACGCGCCGGAACTGGCAGTACGAGCGGAACGTGTCAGAACAGATCGGGCGAATGGCGGGGAACGTGCTGGCGAGCGACGTGACCTTGCCCGACGACGGGTTCTACTCGCTGCTGCGCAAGGAACAGAGGGACGCGGTATTGGCGATGTGCAAGTCGCAGTTCTCGATCCTTACGGGCGGACCGGGGACCGGAAAGACGCACACGATCGCGCGTGCCGTGCGATACCTGCAGGAGACGGATCCCGGCTTGCGGCTGGCGTTGGCCGCGCCTACGGGGAAGGCGGCCGCGCGGATGACGGAGTCGATGGCGAAAGCCGGCGTGACGGCGGCGCCGGCGACGACCATCCACGCCCTGCTGGGGGCTCGGTACGATCTGGTGAGTTTTCATCATGGGCGCGAGAATCCGCTGTCCGTCGACTGGCTGATCGTGGACGAGGCCAGCATGATCGGGATGCCGCTCATGTCGAAGCTGCTCGACGCGCTGCCGGACGGGTGCCGGCTGACGCTGGTTGGCGACGTCGACCAGCTGGCGTCCGTGGAGCGCGGGCACGTGTTCGGCGATCTTTGCCGGATGACGGGAGTGTCCATCAGCCGGCTCACGGAGAGCACGCGTTTCCCGCCGGACGGCGACATCGCTCGCATCGCCGCCGCTGTGAACGGCAACGACCCCGCGGAGGCGATGGCGATTCTCGGCGCGGGGCGGGACGCCGTGTCCTACGTCGATCTTTCGGGTGCGTCAGCAGCCGCGCCTGCGGCCTGGCCGGGGTTCGTGGAGATGTGCCGAACGCGCTTTGCCGCGTTCGCGGACAGCAAGGATCCTAAGACCGCGCTCGACATGTTGAACGGCTTCCGCATCCTCTGTGCGCTGCGTCACGGACCGTACGGCGCGGAGCGGCTGAACGAGTTCGTCAAGAAACTGCTGGGACGAGGATGCCCCGTGCCGATGATGATCACGCAAAACGACAGGTTGCAGGACGTGGCCAACGGCGATGTCGGCGTGGTGATGCCAGACGATCCGCAAAGCCTGCATCTGCCCATGGCAGGCGGGACGCGGTCCGTCCGGCTGGAGCTTCTGCCTGCGATGGAACTGGCGTTCGCGACGACCATCCACAAGTCGCAGGGTTCAGAGTTCGACGACGTGGCAATCGTCCTGCCGCCTGACGGCGACTCGCCGCTTCTCACGCGCGAAATCCTCTACACGGGCATCACCCGCACGAAAGGAAGCGTGCGTCTCTACGCCGGCGAAGCTTCCGTTGCCACCTGCTGCCAGAAGACTGTCGAACGCGTTACGGGCTTGACAAATTGAAAAGAAGGAATTCAAACGATGAGTAGCGAAGTGTTGACGATTTTGTGCGCCGTACCTGTTGCCATCGCCGTTTGGCTGTGGCAGAGGCATGTCGCCTCGAAGGAGTATGCGCGGCTGGACAAGTTGCGCGAAGACGCCGAAGCGGGCAGGGTCAATGCGGAGCTGGAGAAGTCAAAAGCCGAGGTCGCGCTCAAGGCCAAGTGCGACGAAATCGATCGGCTGCGCAAGGATGACGCGGACGATCTCAGGCGGCAGGCTGAGCAGTTTCGCGATGAAATCCGTGCGCTGAATGCGAAGCTGGAAGCATCGGCGCTGGAGATCAGGGACGAGCGCGAGAAAAGGGAGAGCGTCGCCCGTCGGCTTGTGGCGTCGGAGGAAGCGCAGAGGGCAAACGAGAAGCTGCTGGCTGAAAAGGAGGCGCAGTACCGGAAAACGCTGGAGCAAGGGACGGCCCAGTTCAAGGAGCTCGCCCAGCAGATACTCGAAGATCGCGAGAAGAAGTTGAAGGAAGACGGGACGAATCCGCTGAGCATGCTCGTGACCCAACTGAAACAGGAGATCAACAACCTCAAGACGAAGATCTCGGCCTCTGACGAGAAGTCCGCCACCTCGCACACCGACTTGATGGGTAAGATCACGACGCTTGTCGATCAGACGAACAAGGTGACGGAGCAAGCCAACAATCTTGCCAGCGCCATCCGTGGCGATGCGCAGCTGACCGGCGAGTGGGCGGAAATCCAGCTCAAGCGCGTGCTCGATCTGGCCGGGATGGTTGCATCTAGCGACTACACGTATCAGGAGACGTTCAGGGACGACCAGACGGGCCGCAAGTCCAAGCGGACCGACTTCGTCATCAAGATGCCGGGCGGCCGCTCGCTGATCATAGATTCCAAGAACACGATCGCCGCCGCCGAACGCTACACAGGTGCGGCAGATGAGGCGTCGCGCGCAGCCGCCGAGGCGGAGATCATCGCCTCGGTGCGCGGTCATGTCGACGAGATAGACGTTGCCGAGTATCAGGCGTCTGTCCCAAACGCCTTCTCGACCGTGCTGATGTACATTCCCCTAGAAGAGGTGTACATGCTGGCCATGAAGGCGTCGATCTCTGTCAGCGGGGAACGGGAGCTTCTGCGCGACTATGCCACTCGGCACAATGTCGTGTTCGTGAATTCCGCAAGCGTCGTGCCAGTGGTGCGCCTCATTGAGATGATGTGGAATGTCGAACGGACGGAGAAGAACCGGCAGGACACGATCCGCGCCGCCGAGGAGCTTCTCCAGCGCGCCAACGATTTTGTCGAAGAGTTCCTGGCCGTCGGGGAGGCTTTCAAGGGTGTCTTTGCGAAGTATGAGGCCGCGAAGGGGCGGCTGGTCGATGCGCCTAAGGGGCAGAGCATCGCGAAGGCGGTCGGCAAGCTTGTCCAGCTTGGCGTCCAGCCGAGGACTAGAGGCGGCAAGGCCTATGCCTTGGCCGCGCCCATTGCAGAAGAATGCGAGGCAAGAAGAGAGGAAGCCACATGACGACAGCGGAAAAGCTTGTACGGGCCCTGGTTGAGAAGAAGATGACGTGCGCGACGGCGGAATCGTGCACGGGCGGCGGCGTGGGATACGAGATCACTGGCGTGCCGGGTTCGAGCGCCGTCTTCTGGGGCGGCGTCATAAGCTACGACAACTCTGTGAAGCGCGATGTCCTGGGCGTACCGGAGGAAGTGCTTGCGGCGAAGGGCGCGGTTTCGTCCGAGTGCGCGGCGGCGATGGCCGAAGGCGTGCGGCGGCTCCTGAAGACGGATCTTGCGGTGTCGCTGACGGGCATCGCCGGTCCTGGTGGCGGAAGCGCCGAGAAGCCGGTTGGGCTAGTCTGGTTCGGGCTTGCGTCGCAGGCGGGCACGGCCACGGAGAAGAAAATATTCCCCGGCGACCGCGAAGCCGTCCGCAGGGCGGCCATAGAGCACGCTGTGGGCCTTTTGCTGCGCAGTTGCATTTAATGATGCCTTCTATGTTGCGGCGAGGGGCAAATACCTGTATAATATCGTGAAAAACCGACATTCAGAGGTGATTGGGCGGACGAAAGAATTGGGATGAACACCATGAAGAAAGCGCAAGCACGAGTAATTGCGGTGCTCGCATGCGTGGTAGCGGCGCATGCGGAAGTCGTCGTGCGGCAGAACCTTGTGCTGAAGTATGGCTGGAACGCCGTGTACGTGGAAGTGGCGCCGACGCAGGCCCTGGATGTGGTGTTCGCAGACTGGCCAGTGAAGTCGGTTGGATTCTACGATCCGGCGTCTTTCCTCGCGACGCGCCAGTTCGCGCAGGGCTGGGATTCGGCTGGGCTGTCGATGAACGCCGTCGCGATGTGGTACCGCGACTTCCCGGAGGCATCGCAGGTGCAGTTGATCCCGGCGGGCACGGTGTGCCTTGTCTGCAGCACGAACGAGGCCAACACGACCGTATCGCTCGTCGGTGTCCCGGCCGCGCCGCGCATGACGTGGCATGTCACAAGCTCGAACGAGGTCTACAACTTCGTAGGCATCTCGCTCCAGGAGGGAGCGAGCGTCAGGCCCGGCGACTACCTAGAGGGCTTTGACGGCAATCTCATCAACGGCGGATTCTTCAAGTTCTACGGCAGGAATCCTGACAAGGCTCCGGACGTCATGCAGGTCTACCAGTCCACGAAGGTCTCTGACGGCGATGTGCTGCTCGTCGCCTCCGACGTGCAGAGCGACTGGTCTGGCGTCCTGAACGTCTCGCCGATGACGGGGCCGGACTTCAGGAGCGATTCTTCCAAGACCACGTTGTACGTCCGCAACGACGGCGAGGACGAGCGCACTGTGGCGGTAGCCCTCGAGACGTCGGCGTCCTACGGCGATCTTGAGCTGCCGCGCAGCGCGATCCATATCCGCGATGCGGCGGTGGCGCTCACCAACGCGGCGTGGGCGGCGGTCGGCCCTGCGTCCGCGCCGGTGGCGACCAAGCGTCTCGCCGCCGGGGAGACTTGGGAGCTCGAGTTCGGCATCGACCGACCGTCGTTCGACACGGGCGCGAAGGGCAGGAAGTTCGGTGCGCTCCTGCGCGTGACGGACGTGGACGGCGGATCGAAGATGCGCGTCGATGTGCCGCTTGTCGGCGAGACATCCGGCGTGGCCGCGAACACGGTCTGGCCGGGCGGGCTGTGGGTGGCGGACGTGGCGTTCGACCGCATCATCGCGCCCGGCTCCACGGTGGAGACCGAGACCGGCGGCACGGTGAAGCTGCGCCTTCCCATGCACATCGACGAGCACGGCACGGTGCGGCTTCTCCAGCGCGTGGTCACGGCGGGCGAGATTTCGGAGAACGGCACGTACTCGTATCGCATCTACGCGGGCACGGCCGAGATCCCGGCGACGGCGCGCCAGACGATGCGCATCAGCGCGGTGTGCCTGCCTACGGAGACGCCCGTCATAGCGGCGGCTGGCGGATTGTCCGCCACCGCGTCAAGCGGCATTGCGTTCGAGTTCACGGTGGCGGGCGGCGGAGCGACGAGCCTCCTGCGGCATCCGCTCCATCCGCAGCACGACGGCCTCAAATGGGACTTCAAGACGGCGGCGCCGCCCGGCGACGACTTCATGAACTACAAGGGCGACGTGAAGCCCGAGACGTTCTCGGTGGGGAACAGGATCGAGATCGCGCTCGACCTTAACGGCGGCGAGGCGGCGTGGAACCCGGAGGACACGAAGGGCGGCACGGCGAGGTGGACGCTCACCAACCTCATGCGCCAGGGGCCTGTCACGCTCGTCGGCGACATGTCGATCAAGCGCGTCAGCCCGCAGACGGAGATCATCTTGCAATAAAGGAAGATACACATGAATACACTGGCAAAGATCGGCGCGGTTGCGCTCTTCGCCTCGATGGCGGCGGGCTGCGCCACTGTAACCTACTCATCCCCCGGGGCGCTGGACGGCGTTGCCGTGAAGGGCGTCGACGGGAAGGTCGGCCAGGCCGTCCTGATCGACACCTCCGGGTTCTACATGTTCTGGGCCGTACCGCTCGTCTCGGGCGACCTCAGGTGGAACGACGGGAAGAAGTCAATAGAGGGCGGGGCATCGTTCTTCACGGACCAGGTCGGCATCGAGGAGCTCCAGACCGCGCTCCTGAAGATCGCCGAGACGCGGAACTGCGACCTCGCGGAAGTCAGCTACTTCGACGGCGACGCGTCGTACGCCGGGCCGAGCTACGGCGGCGCCGTGGGCTCGTGCTTCGGCTCGTCGCACATGAGCGTGTCCGCGATCCTCGTGCCTCGCAAGGCCGCAAACAAGGAAGGAAAATGAAAATGAGCATCAAGTCGCTTGCAGTTTTGCCGCTGGCCGCACTTGCGCTGGCGTTCGCGGGGTGCAGCTCCTATTCGGAGATCGCCAGGTGGAAATCCGACGTTCCGATCAACGACGGCGAGGTGCCTGTAGCCACGTTCCTCACGCAGAACTTCTCGTATCAGCTGCTCGGATGCATCCCGCTGTGCACGGGGCGTCCGTGGACGAAGGGGAACGCGGAGGTGGTGGACGACTTCAACGTGAGGCCGTTCGCGGACGAGGCCACGCTGGACAACAACCTCGTCTCGCTAAGGCACGCGCTTGACGTGGTCGGATCGCATCGGATATCGCAGCTGAGGTCCATCGAGGACGACAGCGCGATGTGGAGCCTCATGCTGGTCAACCGGCACGAGGTGCGCACGCAGTGCCTCATCCTCAAGCCAGAAGCAAAGTGACAAGGAACACCGCAATGAAGAAGCTCGTCATCGGAATCATTCTCGCGGTCGCGACGGGTGCGACCTTTAGCTGTGCCGCGGCTGGAGCCGCGTTCACCTACCAGGGCGTCATCAAGGAGGTGGGCGGTGCGACGCCGGCGAACAGGAACCGCACCATCGAGTTCCGCATCTACGACAGCCCCACGGGTGCCAACGCGCTCTGGGGTCGGGCGTACAGCGTGCTTCTGGACGGCAACGGCCTCTTCAACACGGCGCTCACGGACGCGGCGGGCAGCGAGATCAATGGCGTGCCCTCGACCGGGCTCGCGTCCATCCTCGCGCAGAACGCCGGCACCACGCTCTACATCGGCCTCACGGTGGACAACTCCTCCGGCGAGATCTCGCCGCGACAGGCGCTGCTCGCGGTGCCGTACGCAATCCATGCGTCGGACGCCGCATCGGCGAGCGGCGCGTTCACGGTGGAGGGCAAGACGACGCTGAAGGGCGGGCTGGAGGTGACGGGTGGCCAGGTAACTGTGCCCGCGCTTGAGGCGTCGAGCTTGGTGGTGAACGGCGGCGTCTCGGTGGGCACGAGCGGGTCGCTCTCGGGCTATGGCACGATTCCGGTGGGCGGCATCATCATGTGGAGCGGCTCGGCGAGCAACGTGCCGGACGGATGGGCGCTCTGCAACGGCCAGACCTCGAACGGAAAGACCACGCCCGACCTCAAGGGACGTTTCATCGTAGGCTACGATCCCGCCGATTCCGACTACAACTCCGTCGGCAAGACGGGCGGCGAGAAGAAGCACACGCTGACGGTCGCCGAGATGCCCTCGCACACCCACAACATGAAATTCAAATCGTACGACCTCGCCGCCTCGTGGAAGGACCAGCGGAGTTTCTATAGCGTCAACAAGGGCGATGAAAACCAAAACGATCCGAAGACGACCCAATCGGCCGGCGGTGGCCAGTCGCACGAGAACCGCCCGCCGTACTACGCGATCTGCTTCATCATGCGCGTCAAGTAAGGATCGCCACCGATGAGACGATTGCTCTTGCTGATGATGGCGGTGGCCGTTGCAGGCGCGGCCGGCCCGGCGCGGGCGGAGAACCCCACGTATGTGCTTGGCGTGCCGGGCGCGCCGACGATGTACATCTCGTCGGACGCCGCCTCCAACGCGTGGCTCTCCGCCAATGCGAACTTCGCGGCGGCGTCGATCGCCGCGACGACGGGCGGCGTCTCGCGCGTCGTCGACATCGATGCGCCCAGGCTGGAACTCGCCTCTGCCGAGGCGGGATTCCCGTTTGAGCGCGCCAAGCCCGATTACTACCTCGCGGACGTCATCGAGCCGCCCGAGGGCGTGGACTGGGCGGCCACCTACGCCGCCTACCTCGCACGCCCCGACGCCGAGCGCGCCATGTTCATCTTCGACGAGGACGGGAAACGCGTGTTCGCCGTGAAGGGCGGCACAGTGTCCTTCACGTGGATGCTCCACGGCGGCGCGAGCCGTCCGATGACCTACACTATCTCGCTCTCCTGTTCGGGACGTCCGCGGCGCATCTACTGGACGGACTACCCGTACAACAGCCCCGGCGTCGACCTTTCGGGACGGTTCGTCAAGTTCTTCGGCAACGAGGAGCTGCTGACCATCCGATACGGGAGCGTCACCAACTCCGCCGGCGGCATCACGACGGTCATCACGAACAAGGTCGTGAGCGGACTTTTCCTCGATCCGTCCTCAAAGACGCTCTACGCCTACGGACAGTTGCAGGGCCAGGCCGTCATGGCCTATTACGACACGGGCACGTTCGACCGTCTTCTGCACGTGCAGGTCGTCGAGGTGTGCCGTCCCGTGGTGAACCGGCTGAAGGGCGAGATCGGACGCGCCTTGAAGCCCGACGGACGCGGCTATGACGTGTCGGGGCTTCGCGCCCGCCCCACGTACGTGCAGCCTTCCGACAACCGGGGCGACTGGTACTACCAGCACCAGGGGCGGTACTCCTACAGCCCCAAGCACGGCAACGTCTATCCGCTCCGTCCCACGAAGGACTGCCCCTGGAACATGGAGGTCTACTGGATGGAGACGGACGAGATGGAGGTGAGCTGGCCGTTCGAGCTGGACCAGTACGAATGCGACTGGCCGGCGGACGCCACCGTCTTCGTGCGCGGCGACAATGGCGGGGGACGCCCGATCTACGTGCCGTCCGACTACGCCGCCACCTTGATGAGCTACCAGGAGCCCGAAGGGCATGCTCGCGCCGTCGCGACAGACGGCACGTTCAACACGCTCGGCGAGGGGTGGTCGCTCCTGAAGCTCGTCGCGGACGACAACATCTGGTTCGTTCCGATCCATTCCATTCTCCGGACGAACACGGACTATTTCACGCTTGAGCCGGAGGAGATTCGCGTGGGGTACGAGCTGCAGCTACGCGGGGGCAGCGTGGCCGGAACGGCGCCTGGGTTTGCGCCGAAGTGCGATCCGTCGAGCCCGGGCTACATCTACGAGGCTGCGTCCGACCCCGTGTGGAACCCGAACCTCTACGCGGCTCCAAAGCCAGACAACGCGGCCGACGCCGCCGACGAGACTTCCGCCGACACGAATAAGTACGAGTCCGTCATCTATGCCGTCTCTGCCAATCCCGTTCCCCATTCCCCATTTCCCGCTCCCCGCATCGAGGTCTGGTGGAACACCACGGTGCAGGAGACGGGGATGCCGAAGCCGCTTGAGATTCCGACGCTCCCGCAAGTCTATTCCGTTCGCTGGCCCCAGGCCGGCGAGACGCCGCAGATCGTCATCGCCTCGCAGCTTGGCTCCGCGAGCGAGTCGGTGTTCTCGCACAACGCCGCACTTTATCTTTCGGACTCCGCTTCGTCCGCATCGCTCCCCGCGCGCAAGTACTTCGACGAGAGCGACGGCGGCACGGTCATGTTCTGGGTGAAGCTCCCCGACGCCCATGACGACATCATCGAAACGGCCGCCGTCATCGGGCTTCGCGGAACGGGCGAGAACTGGAGCAAGCCGCGCGTCTATGTCGGCCTCCTGAAGGTGGGCTCCCGGTGGAACGTGAATTTCGTCAACCTGCGCGGCGGTTCGACCGACAACTACGAGTTGTTCCCGGTATCCGGAGACCTCAACGGGTGGGTTCACGTCGCGCTGCGCGCCAATTCGTCCAATACCGACGTCCTGATCGACGGCCGGCTTGTCACCTCATACGGCAACACGTTCGGCACGATGCTCGCGAATGTCGAAGCCGCCGCCATCGGCAAGTTCGACTACTTCTCGGCCGCCGACGGCGCGACGGTCGGCGAAGTCCTCTTCTGGAACAAGGCTCTCGCGGACGACGAAATCAAGGCGGAAATGCTCAAAGCGCATTCGGGCCGAGAGAACCACCTCACCGGCTGCTTCACGTTCGTCGAGGGGACCGACCTCAATGTCACTGGAACGGACGCGCGCACCTTCACCGACAAGGTCGTCGGCACCCGCTGCACCGCCACGGGCTGCCTGATGGAGGAGAACGGTCCGCCCGCGCTCGGAACGGGCGTGGTCACGTCGGACGCGGACGCTTCGCCGAAGGTCTACGTGCAGAACGACCCGGATGCGACCGGCTACAATCCGAACGAGGAGCACGCCATCGTACGCGCGGGGTCGGGCGGCTACGTGGCGTGGGCGCTCCGCGCAGACCTCAACACGGAGGGCAGTTCCGCGCCGGGCGTGCTCGTGGAGTACGTGAAGGGCGGGCGCAAGGCGATGCAGTGGTTCGAAGTGGCGGTCACGAACAGCGTCTATCCCGAACTCGCCGCCGACTGCGTGGCGGGCAAGGCGTTCCCCGGTCCGCACCCGATCGACTTCTTCGACGATCCGTGGTGCCCGCAGGATTCGTGGGACGAGCCTGTGGCGACGGCGCCCGCGTTCCGCGACCGCAAGGAACAGCTCTGGGCGCGCGCCGCCGGCACGGCGACGATGCGCATGTACTACCGCATGCAGGACGGGTTTGCGTTCCCTTCGATCGACCGGGCGAACTGGCCTGCCGTCGGGACGGCGATCCCTTGGCTTTCGCTCCTCGGCGGCCTGCCGGACTCCCCGTCGGTCCTGTCCGCAATGCCGTATCCGTGGAGATGGCGCGTGAAGTGGCCGGACGCAGTTCCCGAAATCGAGATCGGTCGCACGCTCACCGTGGCGGCGTCGGGCCTGCCGGAGGTGTGGAACTGCAAGTCCGTGGGCGTGGTGTGGCCCGCGACCGACGCGGCGCGCGACGCGACGGCGGTGCTGTTCGACCCCACCGTGGCGCAGACGAGCGGATTCCCGAAGACGACATACGCGACCGTCGCGGACGCGATCGCCGACCTCGGCATCAAGCAGGGCGCGGGCGGGAACGGAACCCTGCGCAAGGGGCGCTGGACGTTCGACGGGCTGCCGCCGTCCATCTCCAAGCGTTTCTACCTCGACACGACTGCGGACGTCACGCGCTGCCTGAAGCTCGAAGGCGAGATGGAGGACAATTCGGCGGGCGCCTCGCTCCTGCACGTGAACGTGCTGAACGACTCGGAGCGCAAGGTCCTCTCGTCGCTTCTCGACTCGACCGCCTCCGCCGCCGGCAAGACCGCCTGGCAGAACGCCATCGCCGCGCTCGCGACGAACGCCGTCCTTCCAAGCGTCCACAAGACCGTCTCCGCGAACGAGGACCGCATCGTCTATTCGCCGCGCGACCACTACGCGCTCTTCACGATGGGCGCGACGAACTACGTGACGCTCATCGAGAACGACGCCACGAACGAGCTCATGAACGTCGCGCAGGGCGACCCGATCTCGATGCACCTCGTCAAGGTCGTCCCGAAGTACTACACGGGCCGCGTCGTCACGCGCGAGGATCCGCTCAACCTCCTTTCGCAGCAGCTTTCGATCATCTACGGTGAATCGTTCGCCGGCGGGCCGGAGCAGTACGTGTTCGAGTGGCGGAAGTGCCGCCCGCACGCCGACGGCTCCGTGCCGACCGACTTCGACGGCGAGTACACGGCGAAGTTCGAGCCGACCGTCGGCCTCACGCGCTTCACGATCGGGCATCAGGGAGACACGCTCGCCAACATGGTGAACACCTACTATGCCGTGCGCTACCGCGCGGCGGACACCAACTCGCCCGCCTACGCCGCAATGGGCTACGCCTGGAGCGAATGGACCGACCCTCCCGCGCTCGCGGAAGGGTGGGTGCAGCGCGTCCTCAATAACGTCACGCCGTTCGCGCAGCGGATGCGCGACCTCGCGGAGAACGAGGCCGAGACGCCCGTCTCCATGATCCGCCAGGCCGGCAAGCCCTACGAGGGCGACATCGCGCTCAACAACGACAACCTCGCGTCCGTGGGCCTCATCCAGCTCTACGAGACGCTGCTCTCGAAGGCGGAGTCGATGTCGCTCCAGATGGGCATCGACGACGCGGACGCGAACAAGCAGCTCCAGCTTGCGGTGGCCCGCCTCGCGGACCTCTACAACACGCTCGGCGACGAGGCGTGGACGGATGCCCTGAACCCGACGATCGGCTTCGGCGCGAACTTCAACAACGTCGAGATGACGGGTTTCGAGCTGGACTACGGCGCACTCTCGTCGACGCTCTTCGCGTTCGACAACCAGGTGCCGACGCTTCTCGACGAGGAGCTCGCGCTTCTGCGCGGCCGCAGCGGCGACAACGCGCCCTCCACGCACATCTCGCCCTACTACAACCGCCTCGTGTGGAACTTCACGAAGGGCATCACGGCGGGCGAGGTCGCGTATGCCGTCAACTATGACATCAGCGGCAACAACAAGGGCGTGATCGACGAGAACGACGCGGCGGACATGTTCCCGCAGGGACACGGCGACGCCTACGGCCACTACCTCTCCGCGCTTTCGGGCTACTACCGCCTCCTCCGCAACCCGCACTTCACGTGGGGCGAGCCCGCGATGGGCGAGATGACGGTGGCGGACGCGGTGGTGAACGTGGACTACTACGACGAGGCGCAGTTCGCGAAGGCCGCGTACAACGTGGCCAAGGTCGCGGCCGAGACGGTGGACCGCACGGCGCGCAAAGCGTACCGCGACAACGGCGGCGCGTCCGGCGCAGGCTATCTCGACAGCGACAAGACCCGGAACTTCGGCTACGGCGAGTGGGCCTCGCGCGGCGGCTTCGGAGCGCTCTGCAACTGGGCCGTGGGCAACGCGCTCCTGCCGGACCAGCCCAAGAGCGGCAACTACTGGCGCTACCGCTTCACGGGCGGGGCGACGGACGAAATCTGGATGGAACTTGATGATGGCGAAGGCCCCTTGCTCCGGACGAACGGCACGTGGACGGTGGAGTTCCAGCTCGTCCCGGACGAGGGGACGGGTGGCGAGGAGGTGGCGCCGGTCATGATGGGCGACAACTCCCAGGCGTTCGCCGTCATCCTCGAAGAGGGCGGCAAGCTTTCCGTCGCGCGGCAGGACATGCTGCTGACGACCACGACGAACAGCGTCACATACTGGCTTTACACGAACGTGAACGAAGTCGTCACAAAGGATGATGCGCCATACAGCGAGATCGAAATCGCGGACGGGAAGACCGTTCTGGTGTGTGGATTCCTCGGCAGCGGCGCGCCGACTGGTTTCCCCGACGGCTTCGAGTTGACCGCAGCGGCGCTCGACGACCCGCCCGAATGGGACGGCTGGTGCCGCATCAGCACTTACGTGGACGACGAGGCCAACGGCGCGGAGCTCAGCGCGCGATACGATTTTGAGGACGTCAAGACCGACTACGAGCCCATCGGCGACGAGGTCCGCACGGAGATCGGCACCGTGCCGGTCGGCGCGAACACGCTCGTCTCGCTGACGTGCACGGGCGGGGAACCCGTCGTGCGGCTCATCGACGCGTCGGGCGCGATCCTGGCGGAGAAGCCCCTCGACTTCACTATCGCGCTGCGCGCGGATTGGGTGCAGCTCGGCTACGGCTACGCTGGCGAGATCGGCGAGCTGCGCGTGTGGGAGGGCGTGGCGCGGTCGATGGACGAACTCGCTGCCAAGCGCGAGTGCGTGAGCCCGAAAGCGGACGGCCTGAAGCTCTATCTGCGGACGATCTCGGAGACAAAGGCGACATCTCTTGCCGACGAGACGGACGACACGATCCGGTGGTGGGTGGTCGGCGGCGAATGGATCGATGCCGTCGCCAGCGGCGTCGCGATCGCTTTCACGGACGAGGGGCTGAAGCGCATCGACCGCTCGACCGTTCCCGAGCTCGCCTCGCTCGCCTCCCTCATCCCCGCAATCCAGAAGAAGGTGGACCAGATGGACGCGGGACTCAACCCGCTCGGCCTCTCCACCGGCGCGATCCCGTTCGACATCACGCCGATCGGCGAGGGCGACGATGCGAAGACGCACTTCGAGCAGATCCGCGAGCGCGCCGGGACGGCCCTCGCGAACGCCCGCAAGCTGCTCGACAGGGCGCAGACCATGGGTTCGCACATGCGCATGATGCAGGAGTCGCAGTTCTCGCGCGAGAACCAGCTCGAGACGATGGAGCTGGAGGCGAAGAACAAGCTGATCGAGTACTTCGGCTACCCCTACGAGGGCGACATCGGCCCCGGCGGCACCTATCCGCAGGGCTACGACGGGCCGGACCTCATCAACTACGCCTGGATGGAGCCGACGCACTATGGCCTCAAGGACAAGGAGGACGTCCAGTCGGTCACCACCAACCTCTATGTCCGCGACATGTCCAAGTTCCGCGACGGTCTCGCCGTTCTTCTTCCCAACTTCGGGATGACGCAGGACTTCATTACCCTCAAGTACGAAAAGTCCGCGAGCGGCATCATTCTGAAACCCGCGAACGTCACCGGCAAGCGCCGTGCCCAAGGGCAGATCCAGCAGAAGATGGGAGAGTTCCTCGTCGCCTATCGCGGATTCAAGACGTCGATGGACAACTGGGCTGTCGCCAACACAACCTTCGAGTACAAGGTCGGCGTCATCAGGCGGTCAGCCGTCTTCCATAGCATCAAGCAGTTCCTGACGGCGTCCAAGACCGCCTACGACACCTATGTCTCCGTCCAGGAGTCCGCCTGCAAGATGACGCTCAACGCGCTCGAATACATGGGGGAACTGACGGCGGAGATGCGGCAGCACATGACGGCCTCGGTTCCGGGCATTCAGGGCGCCGGCATGACCGTCAACATCGATCCGAGGGCGATGGCCAGCGCGGCGACATGGGGTATAGAACAGGCCGAATTGACGGTGGAAAAGCAGATGGAACTCACGGCGAAGAACATCCTTGAAAGCGCCCGTGCCGGCAAGATCGCCTTTGAAGCCAGTGCGGCGGCCTTGGATGCGACCATGGACTACATGGACACCTACGACGGCTACTACGCCACCGCCGTGGAGGCCGCGAACGCCGTCCTGGAGGCCGCGCGGGCCTGCAAGGGCGCCTACGCCGAGATGATGACGGCCGAGGCCGCGCTCGAGACGGTCATCGCCGAGGCGGAGCGCGTGATCGACACGCGCACGCTCGCGCGCCAGCAGGCGACGGACGCGCTCACAAAGACGCGCTATAACGAGATGTTCTTCCGCCTCGCGCGCAACAACGCGCTTTCGCGCTACTCTTCGCAGTTCGAGCTCGCGCAGAAGTACGCCTACCTCGCCGCGCAGGCGTACGACTACGAGACGGGTCTCCTTTCCACGGACCGCCAGAGCGGCGAGCGCTTCCTCGCACGCATCGTCGGCGCGCGCACGCTCGGCGAGTTCGACGACGACGGCGACCCGATCGCCGCCTCCGACGCCGCGAAGGGCGACGGCGGCCTCGCCGCGATCCTCGCGGAGCTGGACGCCAACTGGCTCGTCCTCAAGCCGCGCCTCGGCATCAACAACCCGCAGCCGTACGCCACCTGGTTCTCGCTCCGCCACGACCTCTTCCGCATCTATGACGGCGAGGACGGCGACAAGGCGTGGAGGACCGAGCTGCGGAAGTACATCGTCGCCGACCTGAACAGCCTGTCAGAGTTCCGCCACTACTGCCAGCCGCTCGCCGGATCGACGGCGCAGAAGGAGCCCGGGCTCGTGATCCCGTTCTCCTCCTTCATCCTGCACGGCTACAACTTCTTCGGCGAGCCGCTCGCGGGCGGAGACGCCGCGCTCGACCCGACCTACTTCGCCACGCACATTGCCTCGGCCGGCGTCCACTTCGAGGGCTACGACGACGACTCGCTCGCGAAGACTCCGACCGTGTACCTAGTTCCCGTGGGCGAGGACCGGATGCGCGCCGTGGGCGATCCCGGCACCGTGATCTCGTGGAAGGTGGTGGACCAGACCATCCCCGCGCCGTTCGCGATCGGCTCCACGCAGCTGGACGATCCCGACTGGACGCCGCTCTACGACGGCAACACGGGCGGCAACGACCTTGGCGCGCGGATAAGGAAGCACCCGTCGTTCCGCGCCTACTACGACGACAAGGACAAGGATCCGGACGACGACTCCCTCGACTGTACGCGCCTCGTGGGCCGCTCCGCCTGGAACACCAGGTGGCTGCTGATCATTCCCGCCGGCTCGCTCGGCGCGGATCGCGCGGCGGCGCTCTCGACGTTCATCAACGGCATCGACTCCGACCGCGACGGCGAGCTCGACTTCGCGGGCGTGAAGGACATCAAGCTCGGGCTGAAGACCTATTCGACGAGCGGGAACTAAGGAGGCGACAATGAGAGGCATCTATAGCGTTGTTCTGTTCTGCGCCGCGCCATTCTTGGCGCCTGCCGCAACCACCTCCGTGTGCAGCCCGTACACGTTCATCGGGCGGGTGATGGACGCCAGCCACGACGCCTTCAGCTCGAACCGTGTGGCGAAGATCGAGGCGGCGAACGCCAACGGCGACCTGCTCGCCCGGACGAAGACTTTCTTCCGCGCCGATTCCAGGCGCAACTACGCTCTGCAGATTCCGATGGCGACGGGCGAGGTGGACGGGTACGCCATCCAGAACGCGACGCTCGACATCGCGGTGACCGACGACCTGGGGAAAGTCTGGCGCGGGGTGGTGGTCAATCCCGAGGTCGGCGTGCCGGGCGGCGTCCGCGAGGTGGACATCATATTGGGGGAGGATACGGACGGCGACGGCATCGACGATTCGCTATACGCCCGGCTCAAGGCCCAATGGGAGGATAGCGACTACTGGCGTCCGGGCGAGACGTTCGACCCGCACAAGGACTACGACGGCGACGGCATGTCCACCATCGCCGAGGCGCTCGCCGGCACCAATCCGTACGATCCCGAGGACGTGTTCCGAATCACCGCGTTCTCGTACTCCTCCTCCGCCGCTCTCGCCTTCAACGCCGTCGGCGGACGCTCGTACACGGTGGTGGAGGCGCACAGTCTCTCGGCCAAAGACTGGAAGACGCGCGAATTCTTCCTCCCCGATTCCGACGTGCCCGCGAACGTCCTCTCCGTCCCTTCTGGGTCCAGATCCTCATCTAGCACCGTCTACCTGCTCCCGTCCGGCACCAACGCCTTCTTCCGGGTTCGGGTGGAATAGCCCGCCTTTTGCGCTTGCGGACAGGGGGGGGCTTGCTATAATTACGCTGACTGCGGGGCGTTGTGCCCTCGGGTTTTGAATCTGGTACGGAAAGAGACTGATGAAGGACGACAGGAAAAGAAAACGCGGCGCGACGTTTCTGGAGTACGCGCTTCTGGCTGCGCTCATTGGCATCGTCGGCGCCGTTGGCGTGATGAAGTACGGCAAGGCGATCAGCGACTTCTTCTCCTCGCTGGCCGACAAGACGACCGAGGTCACTCCGAAGAAGTAGCGGTTTTCTCAATGGGCCGGGTGGCCCGCAAACAGTAAAGGAAAAGCAAAATGAGCAAACAGAGAAAGTTCGGTTCCCGCAAGGGTGCCACGTTCATTGAGTACGCGCTTCTGGCGGGTTTCGTGGCTATCGTCGTCGCCGCGGCGGCTATGTTCTTCGGCGAAGACCTCAAGAAGCTCTTCGGCGCCACCGGCGAGCAGACGGAGACCGTCACGGCGAACGTCAAGAACGTGGACCTGACCAAGACGCTGAAAGACGCCGGCAACAAGGGCAGCGGCCAGCAGGGCGGCGATCATGGCGTGGAACGGCGTGCTGCTGACGACGCTCGCCAACGTGTTCAAGATCATGGTGGGGATGCCGCGCAAGCAGCAGGGCCTCCGCAACCCGCCGATGGTGCCGTATGCGCTCGCGATCACGGCCGGCACGCTCGTGGCGGTGTTTGTGCAGGAGTTCTAGTGGCCAGTGGCTAGTGGAGAGCTGGAGATTGTTTGGGTGGCTGACGAGGAAGGACGGTAATCGCGGGGCGAAGGCCTCGCGACGCATCGTCTCTTCGCGCGCTTCCGTGTTCTCCGAGTTCGCGCTAATCGCTCCCATCGTCGTGCTCGTGTGCAGCGTGCTCATTGAGATAGTGGGGTACTGGGACGCGCAGGTGATGGCGAACCACGCGGCGTGGACTGTTGGGCGCATCGCGATGGTGCGCGGCTCCGACGGGCTCGAGTTCTCCAGCAACATTTCGAAGAAGTCCAAGACCGGCATCGCGGGGAGCAGCATGCCGGATCCCCTCAAGAAGGCGCTCGCGAGCCTGGACACTGCCATCCAGGGCGCGAACAGGTTCAACAACCGGGCGAACATATCGACCATGTTCCTCATGTTCACCTGCGGCATCGGCTACTACGGCGGCACGCCCGGCAAGACCATCTCCGACGGGTTCACGGCGCTCTGCGATGCCGGCGTGAAGGCGCTCACGCAGGGCATCCCCGACTGGATCGCGGGGTCCATAACGAACATGCCGCTCCCGTCGTTCATCGGCGGGGGCGAGAGCGGCATAGGAGGATTTGTCAACAAGCTCGTCAAGGAGCTGGTCGACAAGCTCGTGTCGGCGGCGCTCAAACCGATCGCCGAGGGAATACAGAAGCTCCTGCAGAAGGCGTTCGACAAGATCCTCGGCAAGGACGGGATCAAGATCGACAAGCTCTTCAACGGCAAGAGCGCGGCGGCGAGGTTCGCCCGGCAGATGTACGGCGCGGGGTCGCGAATAGCGCGCGCGAAGTCAACGATAGGCAAGGAGGTCGTGACGGTGGAGGACATGGACGACCTCAACGGGAGCTTCATGTTCGCAAAGAGGAGCAAGCTCAAGCGCCTCGTCTATCCGCTGGTCGCGGACAAGGAGTCGAAGAGCGACGGCTTCTTCGTGACGGGCGCGCACGGCTGGCCGGCGAACGACAACGGGCTCGCGATGATCCACGTCGAGATCAACTGGCCCTACGAGTACGGCTGGCTGTTCCCGGTCGTCTCCGGCGGCGGCAAGGTGTCGAAGCCGCCGGTCGCGACGGGCCACAGCATGGTGTTCCCGCAGCCGGACATCTCGAACGAGAACCTCTACTCCGAGGGCGCGACGGCGTTCGCTCCCGGCTCCTACACGAACAACGCCTCCGTCACTGCGCTCGACGACCTCGCCAACGAGATGAAGGACTACCTCAAGTTCGTGAAGTACTGCATGAGGTACAGGATCTGCGAGGACACGCTGACGCTGAAGGACGGCGTGTACCGCATCGTCCCCGCGCAGTATTGGAAGTACATCAGCGAACTAAAGGACTCTGGCCGTTCGACACTGGCGACAGAGACAGCTATCCGAGGGGAGGGGACTACGGGAAGTGCTGGTCCACGGTCACCGACAACAGCGACCAGGACAGGGTGGCAAGGAACCTAGAGCAATACTTCAAATCGTCGAGCTACCGCTCCAAGGACTACTTCTACTGGGACGGCAGCTACCACAAGCGCTACGGCCAGAGCCTCTGCGGCTCGAACGGCAACGCCTATCTCGGCAAATGGTACGACCAGAACAAGGGCCTGCGCTACGGCCCCAGCGACGTGAACATGTATCCGAACACTACCGCAAGGGGGACGTTCTACATCCTCTTCAGCAGGAAGATGGCCGCGATCAACGCCGTATTCAAGGGAGGAGTGAAAGCGGACTGGCTCTACAACAATATCGAAGAGTTCGCCAAGCGCAACAAGGTGAACGTGCACAACCTCGTGAAGTGGCAGGAGGGGCATGACCTGGAGGCTTGGGAGAGCCAGGACAAGGAGGTCCACGAGATGGCGAAGAAGGCGGAGAAGTCGTTCCAGGCCATCAAGACGCTCATCCAGAAGGAGATGAAGGACATCGAGAACATGGAGAACGGCACCGCCACCTGGACGGGCGACGAGGACGGCTCGCGCGTGAACGCCGTCATCCCGCCGATCACGCCCGACGGCGCGTGCCTCACGATCCGAAAGTTCGGCAAGTCGCTCTTCACGCTCGACAAGCTCGTCTCCTTCGGCTCCATGAGCCCGGAGATGATGAAGTTCATCGACGCGTGCGTCGCCTTGCGCAAGAACATCGTGGTCTCGGGCGGCACGGGCTCGGGCAAGACTTCGCTTCTCAACGCCATATCGCTCTGCATCGGCCCGACGGAGCGCATCATCACCGTGGAGGACTCGCTGGAGCTGAAGCTGCAGCAGAGCCACGTGGTGCGCATGGAGGCGCGTCCGGCGAACGCGGAGGGCAAGGGCGAGGTCTCGATCCGCCTCCTCGTGAAGAACTGCCTGCGAATGCGTCCCGACCGCATCGTGGTGGGCGAATGCCGCGGCGGCGAGGCGCTGGACATGCTGCAGGCCATGAACACTGGCCACGACGGCTCGCTCACGACGGTGCACGCGAACACGCCGTCAGACACCGTTGCGCGTCTCGAGACGCTCTGCCTCATGGCCGGCATGGACATGCCGCTCTCGGCCATCCGCGCGCAGATCGCGAGCGCCGTCTCCATCATCGTGCAGACGGCGCGCCTTTCGGACGGCTCGCGCAAGACGATCGAGATCGCGGAGGTGTGCGGCCTCGACGCCGCTCGGCGGGAGCGCGAGGCGGACGACGACGTGATGGCGCGCGCCGCGCACGTGGACACGGCGAAGTCCGTCACGCTCATCCGCCTGTGCGAACTTGGCGAGGCGGTGGGCGTGGACAACGCCAAGCTCGCGGAGTGGCGCAAGCGCGCCGCCGAAGCGCGCAGGGATATCTCGGCGCAGTACAGGGAGAAGTACTCCGACTACCGCATGCGTGCGGCGGTGGTGCCAGGCGCAAAGGAGACGCTGGCCGTCCTGGACGAAATGATCGCGCTAGGCCTGGAGGACAACTCGTTCCACCAGTGGGCCTTGCGCGAGAAGGCCCGCGTGACCGGCAAGAATGGCGATGAGGCCGGCAAGAATGGCGAAGAGGACGGGAAGAAGAGCGAAGAGAAGGGGAAGACGGGAGGAGCGAAATGATAAAGAAGATAAACATCGCCCTGGCGATCGCGTTTGCGGCCATGTTCGCCATGAAGGGCCTCAAGAACTTCAAGGAGGCAAGCGCCAAGCAAGCCGTCGCGCAGGACCTCGCCGCGGAACAGCAGGGGGAGTCGCAGCTCGCCCCACGCGTATACTACGAGTACTGGGCCGGCTACACGCTGGAGAATCCGATATCAAACAGGAACGGCGTCCTTCTTGACATCGTGCGCGCCATATTCCCGAAATCGACGTTCCACCATATCCACGGCGACGTGAAGGACTTCGCCAAGGTCTTGCGCGAAGATCCGCATGCCGTCGTGGTGGGCTTCGGCAGCCATCCGGCGCTGAAGGAGTCCCCGTCTGCGCCAACGCCGCTCATGGCATGTCCGCTGGTGGTGATGACGCTCCGCACGAATCCCTGGTACTACGATGGGGTCGAATCGCTCAATGAGCTGAGGATCCTTGCGGACGAGGCGTTTCTCGACTACAAGGTGATAAGGGACCTGCAAGAGCGTGCGGGACAGAATTCGGAACGGCTGCGCATCATGCCGTCTGCGGTATCGAAGGTCGTGATGGCCGAGATGGTGGCCAAGGGCGAAGCAGATGCGTTCGTGATGTCCGACCTCAACGTGAAGGGCGCGGCGATCGACGGCATGGCGTCAGTGCGCTTCATCCAGCACTTCCGCAAGTCCAAGCCGATCGCCAACGACGGGACCCTCCTCCACGTGTCCGGCAATGACGCGGGATTCGCGAAGAGCGTCGTGGAGGAATACGAGGCGGGATTGAGGCGCATCGACAAGAACGGCATGCGCCGCCGCATATACGAGTACTACGGCCTCGCCTACGAGCCCGTGAAGCCATAGGGTCGCCATAGGCAAGTCCTATCGGAAGGAGAAAGGACTTCCGATTACCCGATACTGCCGCTCTGATGCTACACTATTCGGCGTCGACACCACTTCAGGCGACGACGAACTGACAGATCCGAAAGGAGCATCAACATGAGCGACAGAAAGTACCATATCGAGACGCTGGCGATCCACGCCGGGCAGGACGCGCACGGCGACCCCGCCACCAACGCGCGGGCCGTGCCGGTGTACCGCACCACGGCATACAACTTCCGCGACTCCAAGCACGGGGCAGACCTCTTCGGCCTGCGCGAGCTCGGCAACATCTACGCCCGCCTGATGAACCCCACGAACGACGTGCTCGC
>CAMPAF010000005.1 GCA_946631535.1 uncultured Verrucomicrobiota bacterium | reverse complement strand
CGGTCTTCGCCTTGAGGTTGAGGAGCTTCTTCGGGAGGCGCTTGAGGATGGCCATTATGCCGCCCGCGCGGTCGAGGTCGCTCACGTGGTAGTGTCCGCTCGGCGCGAGCTTGCAGATGTACGGCGTGCGCGCGGATATCTCGTTCATGCGCTCGAGCGAATAGTCTACGCCGGCCTCGCGCGCGATCGCGAGCGTGTGCAGGACCGTGTTGGTGCTGCCGCCCATCGCCATGTCGAGCGTGAGCGCGTTGTCGAGCGAGTCGCGCGTCACGAGGTCCTTCGGGAGGGGACCGCCCTTCTTCGCCATGGCCACGGCGCGGAACGCCGCCTGACGGTACAACTCCATGCGCTTCGGGTCGGTCGCGAGGATCGTGCCGTTGCCCGGCAGGGCGAGGCCGAGCGCCTCGTAGAGGCAGTTCATCGAGTTTGCCGTGAACATGCCGCTGCACGACCCGCAGCCGGGGCAGGAGGTCTCCTCCACCTGCTGGAGCTGCTTCTTCGTGATCGTGCCCACGTTCTCCTGGCCCACGGCCTCGAACACCGTGTTGAGGTCGCTGTCCTTGCCGGTGAGCGGATGCTTGCCTGGCGCCATCGGGCCGCCGGAGGCGAAAATGGTGGGGATGTTCACGCGCAGGGCGCCGATGAGCATGCCGGGGACGATCTTGTCGCAGTTCGGCACGCAGATGAGCGCGTCGAAGCAGTGGGCGCGCGCGATGGACTCCACGCTGTCCGCAATCAGCTCGCGGCTCGGTAGCGAGTACTTCATGCCCGGATGCGCCATGGCTATGCCGTCGCAAACGGCAATGGTGTTGAACTCCATCGGCACGCCGCCCGCCTCGATCACGCACTTTTTGATCCACTCGCCCACCTTGTTGAGGTGGCAGTGCCCCGGCACGAAGCTCTCGTAGCTGTTACAGATGCCAATGAACGGCTTCTTCATGTCCGCGCGCTTCATGCCCGTTGCGAAAAACAGGCTGCGGTGCGGCGCGCGCTCGTTGCCCGCCTTCACCTGATCCGAAACCATCTTCTTCATATTCCTTATCCTCGGTTGACGAATGAGAGAAAGATTATACCAAAGAACGGCGCGCTCAGCAGCGAGCGATGAAGTCGTCGATGAGGCCGGCCATGAGGTTCTTGGCCACGGACGTGGCCTCAAGCACCTCCTCGTGGCAGAGCGGCTTTGACGAGATGCCGGCGGCTAGGTTCGAGACAAGCGCCACGCCGGCCACCTTCATGCCGCACGCGTGCGCAAACACCGCCTCCGGCACCGTGCTCATGCCCACGACGTCCGCCCCCATGCGCCCGTACGCGCGGATCTCCGCCGGCGTCTCGAACACCGGACCCGCAGTGAACGCGTAGATGCCCTCCATCACGCGCAGCCCGCGCCGGTTGGCGACTGCGTGCAGCACGTCTCGAAGGTGCTGGGTATAGACGTCCGACATGTCCGGGAAGCGCGGCCCCCACACGGGATTGTGCGGACCGATGAGCGGATTTATCCCCACCGTGTTGATGTGGTCCTTCAGGATGACAAGGTCGCCGGGCCGGAGCGCGGGGTTGATGCCGCCGGAGGCGTTGGTGAGCAGCAGCTTGCCGCAGCCCATCCTGCGCGCAAGCTCCACGGGCAGCACCACCGTCTCCCAGCCCACGCCCTCGTACCAGTGGCGACGTCCGCAGAATGCGGCGATGCGCTTCCCCGCGCGCTCGTACAGCTTGAACTCGCCCGCGTGCCCGACCACCGTGGCCGCGCCGAATCCGGGAATATCCGAGTAGGAGAAGTTCACGAGCGTGCGATCGGACGTCAGCGACTCGCCCCAGCCGCTGCCGAGGATGATGGCGAGATCTGGCGGCTTGCTGAAGCACTCGTCCGGCAGAAAGTCTGCCGCCTTGTCAAAAATCATGCAGTTCATCGTGTGTCACCTTTCCGTTGAATACCGTCAGCACGGGCCATGCGGCGAAGCGCATTCCGGCGAACGGCTGGTTTCTTGACCTTGTCCTGAAAGTCGTCGGATCGACCTGTCGGTCCGCCTGCAGGTCCATGACCGCGAAGTTGCCATCTGCCGGCGCAGGCTTCTCCCCCAGGAGCGCTGCAGGGCCGATTGTCCAGCGCGCGATCCAGTCCATAGGCGACATGCCCTCCTCCACCACCATTGTCTGCCATGTAATGGCGGCCGCCGTCTCGAGACCAACGATGCCGTTCGCCGCAGTGCGGAAACCGCCCTGCTTCTTCGCAGCGGGATGCGGCGCGTGGTCTGTGGCGAAGAGCCCGAGAGTGCCGTCCTTCACGCCCGCGCGGATCGCCGCCACATCCTCGCGGCTGCCGAGCGGCGGCGCCATCTTCCAGTTTGCGTCGTCCGTCGGGATGTCGTCGCAGGAGAGAAGCAGATGGTGCGGCGTCGCCTCGCCAGTGACCGGCAGGCCCTCGCGCCTCGCCGCGCGTATGAGATCCACGGTCCCCGCGCAGGAGATGTGCTGCACGTGGAGCGCGCACCCTGTCGCGCGGCAGATCGCGATGTCGCGGCGCACGGCCTCTGTCTCGGCCTCCGGGGGCATCACTGGCAGGCCGAAGCGGCGCGCCACCGCGCAGTCGCGCATCACTCCGCCCGCCAACAGCGACGGCACGACGGCGTGCTGCATCACCGGCTTGCCGAGCTTCGCCGCGCGACGCATCGCCTCCTCCATCACGTGCGCGTCCTCCACGAACGAGCCGTCGTCCGTAAACGCCACCGCCCCGGCGGCGGCAAGCCCTTCGAGATCCGCGACCTCGCGTCCGAGCCGCCCCTTCGTGATGCAGGCCGAGGGAGCGATGCGTACGGGCAACGACGCGTCCTCGATCTGCTCGCGGAGCCATTCAGCGCTGTCGCCCGCAGGCATGGTGTTCGGCATCGTCGTCACGCACGTGAACCCGCCCGCGGCGGCGGCCTGCGCCCCAGTCGAGCGCGTCTCCGCCTCTGGCATGCCCGGATCGCGGAAATGGACATGCACGTCCCGAAGTCCGCCCGGCACGACAAGATAGCGTTCAGGTTGCTGCGACAGGCGCTTAAGTATCTCTTTCGGCATGTTCATGCTACACCACAATAGACTTTCTGGGCATTGCTGCCGCGATAGCGGATGACGAGCTGCGTGCAGTCGTCCGCCTGCTCGACCCCGACGGCATGGGCGGACACGCGGGCGAGGACGTCCTGGAGCAGCTTGGCCAAGTCACCGCCTGGACCTGTCTTCGAAAGGGTCGCGAGCAGCCGATCCTCGCCCAGCAGCTCGCCGTGGGCATTGGGCTGCTCGGTGATGCCGTCGGTGTACAGGTAGATGGCGTCGCCAGGAGCGAAGTCGATCTCCTGCGAGCGGTACTTCATGCCCGGCATCGCGCCGAGGACGAGCCCTGAACGGGTACGCAGGTAGTCTGCCGTGCCGTCCGCCCTCATGACGACCGGCGGATTGTGCCCGGCGTTAACGTACGTGATGCGGCCGGAAACGAGGTCGATCTCGCCGATCCACGCCGTAACGAACATGTCCGCGCCGTTGCCTTCGCAAAGCGAGTCGTTCGCCTCGGTCACGACCTCGGCGATCGGCTTGCCGGTCTGCGCGATGCTCTTGATAATGGTTTTCGCGCGCATCATGAAAAGGGCGGCCGGGACGCCCTTGTCGCTCACGTCCGCGATAAGGAACGTTATCTTCTGCGGACCGGAGAAGTAGAAGTCGTAGAAGTCTCCGCCCACGTCCTTCGCCGTCTTCATGTTCGCGTAGATATCGACGCGTTTCTCGTCCGGGAACGGAGGGAACACGCGCGGGATCGCGCTCTCCTGGATGTCGGAGGCCATCTTCATCTCCTTCGCCCTCTGCGCGCTTAGCTGCGAGCGCACGTACGCCGCGATGACAAGGCCCACCAGGAATGCGGCGAGGATGAGGGCCATGCCGTTGAGGAACGCGGAGGTGCACACGAGCACGCGCCGCTCCACGATGGCCGTGCGCTTCGGGATGACGACATAGACCGCAAAGCCCTCGATGTCGCGCCGCTGCCAGTAGCAGTCGTCGCCGGGATCGCACCACTGCCCGCTCTCGCGCTTCTCGTCGGGATGCGATATGATCGTGCCAGACCCCGTTGTGATGACGATGTAGCCCGCCTCGCCGCTCACGTGGCGGTTGTGGGTGAGGCCCGTCAGCGCCGAGCGCGCCAGGTACCGCAGGTTGTCCTCGCGGCATCCGACCTGCACGAAACCGCCCTCGGGCCGCCACACGCCGACGTACTTGATCATGTCGCCGGCGCGCGTGTTTGGCATCAGCGACTGCGTAATCTCGGTCTGGCCGTGCAGAAGCGGCTTGAACGCCGCCGCCTGCCCTTTGATGGCATTGAAGTCGAACCCGATGTCCCGCTCGTCAGCGCTGTGCGTGAGAAGCCCGTTCCCCTCGATGACGCACAGCTCGTCCACCTTCAGCTCGTTCGCCACGCCGCGCAGCAGGGCGACAGACTTCTTCTTGTCGTTCCAGTCCGGATTCTTCCGCAGCTCGGGGAGCTTGTCCCGGAACAGCATCGCCTGCCGGACGAGCCTACGGTCCACCTTCTCGCGGATGGCTCCCATCACGTCATTGAAGGCGACGTCGATCAGCTTGTGCGCGTCACGCGCCATCATGCGGTCGTGCAGCAGCCACGTCAACGCCAAGGACGCCACGAAGGCTACCGTCACGGCCCCCGCGAGCCGGGCCACGAGTTTCCGCTGCGCAGTCATTTCGCCCTCCTTTCCCTGATGACGGCATTGACCGCCTCAATGTAGTCGGTACGGTCCTTGCGCACCGCAATGCCGTAGTTCTCGCGCGTCTCGAGCGGCGTCACCGCCAGCTTGCCGCCAGAAGCCTTCGCCACCTCAACAAGGATCGAACGGTCATAGAACACCGTGTCGACCTTGTGCGACATCAAGGCGTTGAGCGCCTGCTCAATCGTCCCGTAGCGGAACGGATCTATCCCGTGCCGGGTGAGGTAAAAGTCCTGGGTCATCGACTCCACGGCACCCACGCGCATGCCCTCTGCCCGAACCATGGTCGGAACGGGGCTACCCGCGTGATAGATGAATACCGCCCCCTCCTCCGCGTACGGTATGGAGAATTCCACCTCGTGGCGCCGGCCATCGGTGATGGTCATCGCGCCGGCAGCGAAGTCCGCCTCCAGGTCCCTGACGGCAGGTATCAGCCTATCGAACGGCATCTCGACGATCTTGAGCGGCCGCCTCAACCTCTCAGCGGCGGCCTTCACGATGTCGATGTCTATGCCACATGTCACCCCGCGGTTCGTGTCCATGTAGGCGTACGGCGGCAGCTCAGGCGAGATCGCCAGCACCAGCGCCCCGTCCGACCGCTTCGCCGCGTGACGCGAAGCGGGGTCCGCATTGCGCGAGCTGTCGTCGCATCCTGCTGCCAGCGCCATACATAGCAGGACAGCCATGCCCGCCGCAAGATTTGTCTGCATGCTGTTCATCGTTCCGACTTTCTCCTTGCGCAACACCCCAAACATCCGTACGCCGCCCACGCGCCGACGCCAAGCGTCATCAGGATGGACACGAGCGTCATCACCTGAGCCATGCGATCCGCCGGCGGCTTGTCGTCCGTCGGCGCGGGCACGTTCTTCGCCTGCAGCAGCACCAGCGCCGCCGCGTTCTGCGCCGCCTTCCTGACGCCTTGCCGCGTCAGGGAATAGAAGCCCACAGGCACCAGCTCGCCACGCCTCCAGCGCTCGTTCAGCGCCTCGTCCGCGCGCAGCGTCTTCCCGGAAGCGAGCACGAACCGCACGCCATCGGCCGACTGGTCTTCTACCGTCTCCGCCAGATGCACGCCCATGGAATCGCGCACGAGCCGCCCGCCATCCTGAGGCGGCATCGCAACGAACACCTTGCCGCCACCGGCCTTGACGACGTCCTCCGCGGCATCGTTCGGCGCCTTCTGGAACGACACGTCCTCGACCGCAAGGTACTTGCTGTCGACGCGCGCGAGGTCGATCACGTTCACGGCGGCCAGGACGCAAAGTACCGTCCCCACCCATGCACGCGTCGTCCCGAAGCGTCCATGCGCCCACGCCAGGCCGTAACCCGCCAGCACCGCCACGCATAGCTCGAGCAGGTGGACGAACTTCACCGGCGCGCGCAGGTAGCCTCCGAACGGCAGGGCGAACACGAGCCTGTAGAACGGCGTGAAGCAGCCAAGCGCGCAGAGGTAGACGATGATCGCCGCCACCGTCCAGAACGGCACGTCGGAGTAGTCCGCAGCGGGAGGGACACGCTCCTGCGCGTCCAACTTGCGCTGCTTCCACCAACCGACGACACCGGCGGCGGCGAAGAGGACCGTGAGGAAACCGAAGTATAGCGAATGCTGGCGGTAGGGTATCCAGATGGTTTCGCCCGCCTTGAGCGTATCGCCCGTCACAGGGTGCTTCTGACCTGCGGCATTCGGCGGCACCACGATCTGCTGGCCGAGGCGTCCGCGATATGGGTCCTTCGGGCTTACGCGCGGATCGTTCGATCCGCCGTGCACCTCCGCCACCACGAACTCCAGCGTGTCTTCAGGCGGCAGCGACCAGCTCGTGCAGAACCTCCAGCGCTCTTCCCGCGCCGCATCGCCCTTGTCATCGGCGGACGCCACCTTGCCGGAGGTGTCCGCGATCTGCTTGTCGCGGCTCGCCAGATCATGGACGAGAGCACGCCCGAACTGCGGCGCACCCGTCAAGAGCACAATAGCCGCGCACACGCCCACCCCCGCGAATAGCCGTCCCCAGCTGGAATTGCCGGACTGCGCCCGACCTCGCCACCCACGCACGATGCACCACACCCCGTATGCGAACGTGAGCACCGTGAAGAGCAGCCACATGTCGGGCTGCTGCGCGCTGCCCCACGCCAACACCGCGCCCAGCAATGCCCAGTTTCGCCACTTTCCCTTCCGCACGCAGCGGTCCACAAGCCCAAACGCGAAAGGTCCGTACATGAGCCAGATGAACCATCCGAGGTGGCCTGCCGAGAACAGGGTGAAGCTGTAGCCCATCAGGCCGTACGCCGCTCCGCCGCCGTACGCGCCGACGAGCGGCACGCGCCGCCCGCGCAGGTAGAACACGACGCCAAGCGCCGCGAGATAGGCGGCGAGCGCGTACTGCAGCTCCTGCCAGAAATACATGCCACCGACGACATGCATCAGGTCCGAGGGGACGAACCGCCCTCCGGCGCACACGCCGGCAAGCCAGCGTGCCGCGTCGTCGATCGGATAGAATATCGCGTTGTCCGGCTCCACAGGAGCCTTGTCAAGCGCCCACGTTCCCCAGAAGATGAACGCCATGCATGCGGCGTACAACCCAGTGAATGCGAGAAACGCGATGGTCGAAGACCTGCGGAAAAACTCTTTGGTATTCATTGCTTGCGGGAATTATACATGACCATACGCCACGGGTCAAGGTCGCGCAAATGCATTCTGCGAAGCTTCGTCACGACTTCTCGCCAGCAGCGGAAGCGGCCGCCTTCCTGACGGCGGCGGCCAGTGGCGCGCCGATGCCGGCCACGGAGGCTATCTCGTCCTCTGCCGCGCGCGCGATGCCATATACCGAATGGAACCTCTTGAGGAGCGCCATCTTCTTCGCGGGGCCGATCCCTGGCACGGCGTCAAGCGCCGACTCCCGGATCGTCCGCTCGCGCAGGCTGCGGTGGTACGTGATCGCGAAGCGGTGCGCCTCGTCACGGAGACGCGTGACCACCATCAGTCCCTCCGAGTCGCGCGGCAGTAGGAGCGGCTCGCCGCCGTCGTCCGTCACCAGCTCCTCCATCCGCTTTGCGAGACCCACCGTGGGAATGTCCGTGATGCCAAGTTCCGCGAACACGGCGCGGGCGGCGCGCAGCTGCGTCACGCCGCCGTCGCAGATGTAGAGGTCCGCGCGCGGACTCTTCGCGGTCAGGGTGGAGTCCGGCCCGTAGCGGCGGCGCACCACTTCCGCCATCGCGCGCGGGTCGTCTGCGCCCTCGAAGGACTCGATCTTGAAGTGACGGTACCAGCGACGGTCCGGCAGGCCGTCCACCGCCACCACGAGCGATGCCACGTTGTGCGTGCCGAAGAGGTTGGATATGTCCACGCACTCGATCACGCGCGGCGGCTTGGGAAGCCCCAGCGCGGCGGCGAGTTCGGAGAGGCCGCGCACGGCGTCCTCGCGGCGCATCTCCGGCGACTTGCGCACGAAGTGGGCCTTCGTCATCTCCTTGAGCGCCGCCACCGTGTCGCGCAGGCGCGCGGCCTTCCGGAAATCCTCCTTCGCCGCGGCCTCCCTCATCTCCTCCACCACCTCCGCGATCACCTCCGGACGCTCGCCCTTCAGGAAGGAGCACGCCTCGTCGAAGCGCACCCGGTAGTCTGCCGCGGAGATGCCGCCGAGGCATGGCGCGGAGCAGAAGCGTATGACGTCCGCGTGGCAGTGGGTGTGCGCCTCCTCGTCCGGCGCGAGCGCCGTGCAGCCGCGCAGTCCCCAGCGCTTCTCGACGAAGTCCTTCGCCGCGCGCACGACGGGCGATGACGGGAACGGCCCGAAGTAGAGCGCTCCGTCGTCGCGCACGATGCGGCACGTGCGGAACGCCGGGAACGGCTCGTCGGGGTCGGCGCGGAGCGCGAGGTAGCGCTTGTCATCGCGCATGAGGATGTTGAAGTGCGGCTTGTACTTCTTGATGAGCGACGCCTCGGTGAGCAGGGCCTCGGCGTCGTTGCGCACCGTCATGAACTCCAGGTCGGCGACGGAATTGACCATCGAGCGCACCTTGGGAGCGAGGTCGGCGCCCGGACGGAAGTACGAAAGGACGCGGCGGCGCAGGTTCTTCGCCTTGCCGACATAGATGATGACGCCCCGGCGATCCCTCATCAGGTAGCAGCCGGGGCGGTTCGGAACGGTCTTGAGCCGTTCTCGAATGACGTCGTTCACGCCTGGTTACGCGTTGACGTCGGACTTCTGCTCGAGCTTCTCAAGCTTCTTGGGCTTGTCGTCTTCGGAAAGGAGCTGCTCTCCCTCCTGAGTGCCCTTCTTGAACTCGCCCTTCGCCTTGCCGAGCGCGCGCGCCAGCTCCGGCAGCTTCTTGCTGCCGAACACGAGCACGATCACCACGAGCAAAAGAACTATCTGCCAAGGTCCTGAAAACATTCTATTTCTCCTTTGAATTTGACAATACTTTACCGAAAAAACGCCGCGAAAGCAAGCGCAAAACTATCCCGTCACGCGCTCCATGAGGTCGGCGACCTTAGCCGCGGCGTCCGGAACAGACATCGCAAGCATCGCAGCGGCCTTCTTCGCGAGGGTTTCAGGATGCTCGATCTTGTTCAGGATGTAGTTCGCGAGCGCGCGCGGAGCCAAAGCATCCTGTATGCCCTCGTCCGCGGCGCCGGCCTGCACGAACGCCTGCGCGTTGAAGTGCTGGTGGTTGCGCACCGCGCTTGGAAGAGGGATGAAGAACGCCGGCTTTCCCACGCGGGCGAGCTCGAAGCAGGTCGACGCGCCTGCGCGCGCCACGACCATGTCGGCCGTCGCGAACGCGCGCCCCATCTCCGTCTCGAACGCATTCACGCGCGCCGGTAGCCGCATCTCCTCGTAGCGCTGGCGCACCATCTCCTCGTCCGCGGCGCCCGTCTGGTGGATGACGAATAGCCGCTTCCCCGGCATGCGACGCGCGAGTCCGGACTGCACGAGGGCCATGGCCTGGACAGAGAGCTCGTTCACGCGGTGCGCTCCCTGGCTCCCGCCGGTCACGAACAGGCAGAACGCGTCCTGCGGCACCTCGTCGAGACGCGGCTGGCCTACGATCGACGCGCGCACCGGTAGCCCAGTCAGCACCACCTTGCGTCCCTTGAGATACTCCTCCGTTGCTGCGAACGAAACGGCTACCGCCTTCGCCTTGCGCGCCAGCCAGTCTACCGCGCGCCCAGGCACCGTGTTCGCCTCGTGCAGCACCACCGGCACATGTCGCATCGACGCCACCAGCACTGGCGCGAGGCTCGCGTACGACCCCATCGCCAGCAGCGCGTCCGGCGCGAACTTCTTCATCTCGCGCCTGCACCGCAGGAGCGAGAACATGTTCGCGAACACGTTGCGCAATGTGAGCGGACGCGCCCCCGTCGAGAACACGGCCCCGTCCCACGACTTCATCACCGAGCCTTCGATGGCGCGGCCAGAGGCCCACACGACGACCTCGTGCCCGCGCGCGCGCAACTCCTGGGCCACCGCCAGCCCCGGGAAGGAGTGGCCTCCCGTGCCGCCGCATGCAACTATGAACTTCTTCGCCATGGCAGGATTATACCAAACATTCACCACGTGCGGCGGACGGGTATGCCCGCCGCCGCCAGTTCGTCCTTGATCTGCGCAATCGTCCAGTCGCCCGTGTGCACCATGCCGGCCACGATCGCGGCGTCTGCGTGCGCGACGTTGAACGCGTCGGCAAGATGCGACGGCTTGCCCGCCCCGCCAGAGGCGACCACAGGCACCGGCACCGCCTCCGCGATCAGGCGCGTGACCGTCAGCTCGAATCCCGCCCGCGTCCCGTCCGCGTCCACGCTGTTGACGACGATCTCGCCTGCCCCAAGCTCCACCGCTCGCTTCGCCCATTCCACCGCATCCATGCCGGTGAGCTCCCGGAAACCGCGCGTCGTCACCTCGTAGCCGCTTGGACAGGCCGGGTTGCCGCTGTGCACGGGATCCATCCCCAGCACGATGCACTGCGCCCCGAACTCCCGCGCGCCTTCGCCTATGATCCCTGGATTGCGCACGGCTAGCGAGTTCACGCTCACCTTCTCCGCCCCAGCCAGGATGACGCGCTCCATGTCCGCCACCGTCGAGATGCCGCCGCCCACCGCGAACGGGATGCGGATCGTCCGCGCCACCGCCTCCACCATCCCGATGTCGATCGGGCGACGCTCCGCCGACGCCGTGATGTCGTAGAACACCAGCTCGTCCGCTCCGCCGTCGGAATACGCCAGCGCCATCTCCACGGGATCGCCGAGGTCGATGTTGTTCTTGAACTTGACGCCCTTCGTCACGCGCCCCGCGCGTACGTCAAGGCACGGAATTATGCGCTTCGTAAGCATGGTTAAAAGGTTGGTTAAAAGGTTAAAAGGTTAAAGGGTTAAAAGGTTAAAAGATTAGAAGGCTAGAGTTAGCGTAGAAATGACCGGAGGAGGGACAGGCCGAGACGGCCGGATTTCTCTGGATGAAACTGGGTTGCAAGAAGGTTGCCACGCCGGACGGCGGAGGAGAACTCGACACCCGCATATTCTGTGATGCCCAGCGTGTGCGGACCCATCTCCGCATAGTAGGAGTGGACGAAGTAGAACTCGCTCCCGTCCGGCACGCCCTCGATGCCCAGCCCCTTCACCTGATTCCATCCGATTTCCGGCACCTTGCACCCGGGCAAGTTCGGGAACCTGCGCACCTGGCCAGGCAGGATGCCCAGCAGGTCCACGCCCCCGTCCTCCTCGCTGTGCTCGAACAGTATCTGCATCCCGAGGCAGATTCCGAGGAAGGGGCGCCCGTCCGTCGCCGCCTCCCGCACCGCGTCGACCAGCCCCAGCGCGCGCAGGTTCTCCATTGCCGACGCCGCTGCGCCCACGCCCGGAAACACGACGCGCGCAGCGCCGCGGACAGTGTCTGCGTCCGACGTCACGACCGTCTCTACCCCAATGGCCTCGAACGCCAGCCTGACGCTGGTCAGGTTTCCGGCCCTGTAGTCCACTATCGCTGTCACATCATTCATGACCGACCTTCTTCCGAAAGCGCACATTATACCATGTCCGCCCCTCCGCGTGTAGCACGTACTGTTCCGAGCCCACATAGCCGACAGACGTCAGGCCTTGCGACGGAAGAAGCGCGCCGACACGAGCGCCGTGAACGGCGCCACAAGGACGAGCGAGAAGCTTCCGATCAGCGTCTTCACCAGCTCGGCCGAGACGAGCGTCGAGTTCAGGAAGTCCCGCGGCGCCGTCCCCTGCGCGGCGAAGGCCATCAGGAGCGTCAGGAATCCGCCGGAGTAGGCCAGAAGGAGCGTCGTGGTCATCGTGCCAGTCACGCTGCGCCCGATGCGCATGCCGGAAAGCAGCAGCTCCCGCGACGGCAGGGACGGATTGTGGCGCGCCACCTCCTCGACGCCGCTCGCTATGTCCATCGCGAGGTCCATCACGGCTCCCGAGCTCGCCAGCACGGTCGCGCCCACGAAGAGGTCCGGCAGGTCGAGGGTCTCGTAGCCCGAGTTGAGCAGCGCCTGCGCGTACGGCAGAGTGGCGCCGTTGATGTGCATGAGCCGTCCGAAGAGATGCGCCATCGCGAGGCCCGCGAACACGCCTAGCGCGGCGCCGAGAAACGCCGCGAGTCCCTTGCGCGTCGCTCCCGCGACGAGATACATGATGACGGCCGTGAGGAGGCACGTGGCGGCAAAGGCGGTCCAGCTCGCGGGCCATCCGCGCAGCGCGAGCGGGATGACGCCCTTCCACACCACGAAGCAACCGAACACGAAGCTGAAGAGCGCCTTCGCGCCCGTCCAGCCCCCGAACGCGCAGAGAAGGACGCAGAACGCGGCGAACAGCGCGCCGGCCCATCCAAGGCGCCAGTGGTCGCGCGCCACGAGCGTGGCCTCGGACGGCTCGTCGCCGGGCTTGACGATGACGAGCGCTGTGTCGCCCGGCCTGAAAAGCTTGTCCAGCTCCATCTGCGCCCTCAGCTCGTTGGCGGCATGGAAGGTCTGTCCCTTGCGCGGTCCCGCCAGCAGCTCGACGTCCAGCCGCTGCGTGCCGAACCGCAGGAACCCGTGCGTCTCCAGCATGCTGTCGTCCACCGAAATGACGCGTGCGCGCGCGGCCTCTCCTTTCGGCGAAGCCAGCGCGCGCGGCGGCGGCACGAACCAAAGCGCCACGCAGCATAGCGCAAGCAGCAGGATGGATATGGCTTCTCGCAGACGTTTCATGACACGGTGGCCGGTAGTATACCAAAAAAGTGCCTAGTGGCCAGGCGGAAGGCGCGAGCCGGTGGCCAGGGTAGGCACCAGGCGAAAGGCGCGGGCCGGTGGCCGGGGTAGGCACCAGGTGAAAGGCGCGGGCCGGTGGCCAGGGTAGGCACAAAGCCGCTTCGCGGAACGAGTGCCTGCTACCGGGACCGCCGGGACCACCAAGACCTCCGGGATTGTGCCTAGGAGGCGCTTCGCGCTGGAACAGGCGCACTGGGACGCCCGTTGCCCCAGTGCCTTCGGTCAAGCCAACGGCCTGGTGCGCAAGCCTGGCTTGCCATTTCCCGGTGGTCTCGGTGGTCCCGGTGGTCCCGGTCCGCCCACCAGAAAATGAAATTCCCCGCGGGCAGTCCGCCAACCTCCAGCGGCATTCCTTGACGACAGCCCGTGGCACTGACCGCGTTTTTGGTATAATTACCGGCGACGGACCACAACACCAGAAGCCCCAAACATGAACGCAATATTCTTCGACCTCGACGGTACCATCATCGACTCGCGCGCCGACCTCGCGGCGGCGGTCAACGCCACGCGCGAGAAGCTCGGCTTCGCGCCGATCCCCATGGAGCAGGCGATCTCCTTCGTCGGGCGCGGCGCGCGCCATCTCCTGGAGAACGCGATTCCGGAGGCCGCCGGACGCTTCGACGAGATATGGCCGATGTACACGGAGCAGTACGCCGCCCACATGCTGGACACGACCACGCTCTACCCCGGCGTGCGCTCCACGCTCGCCGAACTGGCCGACCGCGGCTGGCTGATGGGCATCAACACCAACAAGCCGAACTTCGCCACGCACGCCATCCTCGAGCACTTCGGCCTGGCGCGCTTCTTCGGCCGCGGCGTCGTCGCGGGTGGCGACTGCCCCGAGATGAAGCCCAGCCCCATGCCGCTCCGCCAGGCCGCCAGCCAGCTGCGCGGCCACCGCCTCTCCTCCCACGACTGGATGGTGGGCGACAACTGGACAGACATGGAATGCGGCCAGGCCGCCGGCATAAAGACCGCCTTCTGCACATTCGGATTCGGCCACCTGAACGAAAGCCGCTATACCATCAAGATCAACAGGATTGACGAAATCCTTAGGCACTGCAAGGCTGAGGAATGATATGAACAAAGAAATACTGCCGCTGGGGGCCATCGAGGCCAACTGCATCGTACTGTGGGACGATCCGAGCGCCGCATGGATCGTCGATCCGGGCGCAGATGCCGCCCGCCTGACCGCGTTCCTCGCCGAGAAGGGTCTGTCCCCAGCCCTCGTGGCGCTCACGCACGCGCACTTCGACCACATCGGTGCCATCACGGACCTCGTGGCCAAGTGGCCGACGCTTCCCGTCCACCTCGCCCCGGCCGACGAGATGATCGCCTTCCATCCCCAGAACGCGTGGGCTCCATACTATTCTCCCACCGTCCGTCCGGCGACGCTCGCACTCGACCTCGTCGAAGGCGCCACGCTTTCCGCAGGCGGGCTGACGGCGCGCGTCCTCGCCACGCCCGGCCACACGCCAGGCGGAATATGCCTGCATTTCGAGAAGGAGCATCTGCTCCTGACCGGCGACACTCTCTTCGCCGGCTCGTGCGGCCGCACCGACTTCCCGGGCGGCAGCATGACGACTCTCTCCAAGTCCCTCAAGCGCCTCGCCGCCCTTCCGCCGGAGACGGAGGTCGTTCCCGGCCATGGCGGCACAACGACAATCGCACGCGAGTTGGCGACAAACCCCTTTTTGAGATGAACTGGACGATTCACCACAAGTCCGTCACGGAATCGACGAACACCGATGCGCGCGCGGGCAAGCCTGGCGACGTTTTCACGGCCGACGAGCAGACCGCAGGCCGCGGACGGCTCGACCACAGGTGGCTCTCGCCGCCCGGCCAGAATCTGACCCTCTCCGCAGTCATCGACGTGAGCGGCCTCGCTCCTTCCGAGGTCGCCACGCTCCCGCTTGTCGTCGGCCTCGCCGCCGCCACCGCCGTCGACTGCCTCATCGGTCCGCGCGAGGCCCTCTCCCGCGGCAAGCTGCCGGTCCTCGTAAAGTGGCCTAACGACGTGCTGGTGGACGGACGCAAGATCGCGGGCATCCTCTGCGAACGCCACGGCGACAACGTCATCGCGGGCGTCGGCATCAACGTCAACCAGAAGGTCTTCCCCCCCGAGATAGCCCTACGCGCCACCAGCCTCTACCAGGCCATCGGCGCCGAGCAGCCGCTAGAGCGGGTCAGGCGCGCGTTCCTGAACGTGCTGGGGCCGTTCGTGGAAGACTGGCGCAGCAGCGGCTTCTCCGCCCTATATCCGCTGATTGTCCCGCTAGACGCGCTGAAAGGAAGAAATATCCGGGTTTCGCAGACCGACAGCGACGACGCGCCTGTCGCCGGCCTCTGCGGCGGAATCCAGCCCGACGGCACGTTGCTCGTCGGCGGCATGTCCGTTTTCGCGGGCGAGGCGCACATCGAAAATTTTTAAACTTTCCCTGTGGAATCTCCTCCGCCTCCGCATACTTACCGGTAGGAGCGTATTTCAATGGACATGAATCTCACCAGAAGAGTCTTCTTCGGTAGCGCGGCAGCATGGGCCGTGTGGCCGAAAGATCTCTTTGGCGCTCCTGGCAAGGGCGGCAAGCCGACTCCTCCCGCCCAGGCTTCCGCATGGGAGAAGCCGGACGGCACGGCCACAGACGCCGTAATGGTCCGCCGCCTCTACCTCGACCTCGCCGGCCGCATCCCCACCCGGGACGAGGCGCAGGCGTACGTCTATTCCTCGGATCCAAAGAAGCGCGCCGCGCTCGCCGACAAGCTTCTCGCCTCGCAGGATTTCGCCGACTACTGGGCGATGCGCTTCTGCGACATCCTTCGCGTAAAGAGCGAGTTCCCCATCAATCTTTGGCCCAACGCCGTATATGTCTACCACGCACGAATCCGCTCCTTCGTTGAGCGGAATGAACCGTGGGATGCCTTTGGCAGGACGCTCCTCACCTCCCAAGGTAGTGACTTTCGCGACGCTGCGGCCAATTTCTTTCGTGCGACCGACATGCGCACGCCCGACGGCTGGGCCGAGGCCGTCGCGCAGACGTTCCTCGGCATACCCCCGATCAAGCTGGATCCCGCCCGCAGGGCGGAGCTGGCCGCCTTCCTCTCGAACGTGAAGATCAAGGACACGCGCGAGTGGAAGGAGGAGATCGTGTTCGTGGACGGGAAGGACCGCCGCGGCGAGCTCTGTGACCTCCTGTTCTCGAAGAGGCGCGCGGAGACGGCCGCCGCGTTCTCGCGCACCGTCCGCCGGTGGATATTCGGCCCAGACGCCACAGCCAAGGCTCCAGGCGAGTTCCGCCTGAAGACCATGCTGAGGGAGATCGTACTGTCGTCCGAGTACGCTCGCGGATCCGTCACGGGCGGCTTCCCTGCCCGCCGGCTCGACGCCGAAGTGCTCGACGATGCGATCTGCTCGCTGAGCGGCAGCGTCCGCGACCACCAGTCCCCTGCCCCTGAGCCGTTCACGTTCCTGCCGCCAAAGCGGGCGACAATTTGCGTGGAGGACGGTTCCATCACGAACGGGTTCCTTACTCTCTTCGGGCGCCCGTCCCGTGACACCGGCCTTCTTGAGGAGCGCGGCAGCGACGTGACGGCCAAGCAGAGGCTATACCTCTTCAACTCCGGCAAGCTCCACAGGCAGCTCGGACAGATCGTGGCCCCTCCCGGCAAGATGCCGGACGGCAGCCCCAACCCCATCTACCAGCTGCCGCTGCCGAAGCGTATCGACGACCTCTACTGGCGCATGCTCTCCCGCGAGCCCACATCGCACGAACGTCAGCTGATCCTAGGCATCTGGCAGAAGCGCGGCGGCGGAAAGAAGCGCAATGTCCGTCCTTTCGACTTGCTTCGCGACGTCGCATGGTGCCTCGTCAACTCCAAGGAATTCATATTCAGGGTATAGCGAGGAGGCGCCATGAAACCAGCCAAGAGCGTCGTCGAGATCTGGCAATGGGGCGGACCCAGCCAGCTCGAGTCTTTTGACCCCAAGCCGAAGGCGGACCGCGACTTCAACGGCGGCCTGAAGTCCATCCCCACCAACGTGCCCGGCATGGAGCTTCACGAGTGGTGGCCGCAGATGGCGAAGTGCGCCGACCTCTTTTCGGTCATCCGTACGATGACCCACACCGAGTTCGGGCACGAGACGGCCTGTTACCTGATGCAGACAGGCCGTATGCCGGGCGGCGGCGAGGTGTGCCCCGCCATCGGCGCAGTGATTTCCCAGGTGAAGCGCAAGGAGTACAAGGGCGATCTGCCCCCATACGTCATCCTAACGCGCGAGAAGGGCCGGTTCAGCGAGGTCGGGTTCCTAGGCACCGACGCCGCGCCGCTCGTCACCGGAGGCCGCCCCAACGCCCCGCGCTTCTCCGTTGACGGCATCGTGCCGCCAGAGGGCGTGACCCCGGAGGCGTCCCAGGCCCGCTTCGAGCTCCTGTCCGCGCTCGACGGCTGGAAGCCCGCCGCCAAGAGCGCGAACGCCGTGCAGGCCGCCGCCTTCGACACCGCCGGCAAGGAGGCGCGCCGCATCGCCGAAGGCGACGCCGCCAAGGTGTTCGACCTTTCCCTCGAGACCAAGGAGCTGCGCGACAGCTATGGCCGCAACGAGATCGGCCAGACCCTTCTCGTCGCCCGCCGCCTCGTAGAGTACGGAGTGCCGTACATCACCGTGAACGTGCCGGGCTGGGACTCGCACAAGCGCCACTTCGAGACGATGAAGCGCAAGAGCCTCGACACGGACATGGCGATCGCCACGTTCCTCCAGGACATGAAGTCGAAAGGCCTGCTCGACTCCACAGTCGTGTGGATGAGCGGCGAGTTCGGACGCACGCCGCGCGTCGGATGGGAGGCACCATGGAACGGCGGGCGCGGACACTACGCGCGCTGCTTCTCGGCGCTCCTGGCCGGCGGCGGGTTCAAGGGCGGCCAGGTCGTCGGAGAGTCCGACGCTACCGCCAGCAACCCCGTCAGCCGTCCGGTCTCCCCGCAGGACTTCCTCGGCAGCATCTACGCATGCTGCGGCATCGATCCGGAAGGCCCCCTCCCCAACTCCAAGGGCAAGAAGATGCCGCTCCTGCCGCCGCAGTCTTCCGCAGGACGCCTACGCGAACTCTACACGGAAGGAGCGTGAAATGAAACGGACCCTTTGCGGCCTCGTTCTGCTGGCAGGAGCGTCGCTCGTCTGCTCGGCAGATCCTTACGTCGGTTACATCTATCCCGCAGGCATCCAGGCTGGCGCCACGAACCGCCTCATCATCGGCGGACAGGCCTTGGGCGGCGCGCAGAAATACCACTTCACCAAGAGCGGACTCCATGTCCTCAAGATAGAAAACGTGCCCAACTTTCCGCCGCCGACCTGGCAACAGGATCGGCACCTCAAGAAGTGGCTCAACGGCATCGCCGAAGGCAACCGCGAGGAACCGCAGATGCCGAACGACCCGCACCTTGACGAGTGGCGGATCAACGACTGGTGGACCAAGCTCGACAAGCTCGACATCGGCCAGCTATCACTCGTCGAACACGATCTCTACACCCCGAAGAACGCCCTACAGGCGACGCCGTCCTTGCGGCAGATGGTCCTCGTGACCGTCGCGGCCGACGCGAACGCCCAGCCAGGCTGGCGCTCGCTGGTCGGCTACGGCGGCGGCGGCATGTCCGCGCCGCGCCCGTTCGAGGTCACTGCGGCATCCCACACGCCGGAGCCGCTCTACATCCCGCCGCACCGCAAGCAGCCTGAAACGCCCCTGGCGGACGTGCGCACCGGAAGCGCGGTGCTTGACGGACAGATCCTGCCCGGCTCGACCGACACCTTCCGCCTGCATCTCGCGGCCGGAAGGCGCTACGCGTTCAGGGTGACAGCCCGCGAGCTGCAGCCCTACATCGGCGATGCCGTGCCCGGATTTTTCAATGCCGTCATAACTCTCAAGGACGATCAGGGCAACACGGTGGCCGTAGCCGACGACGAGGCGCGATTCCGTCCAGACCCCGTCCTTGAGTTCACGCCGTTTAAAGAAGGCGTCTACTCGCTGGCGATCCACGATGTCCTCTACCGTGGCCGCGCGGACTTCGTCTACACGATCCACATCGGCGACGCGAAGAAGCCAGCGGCCCGCGCGGCCGACGGCGTCGTGTCGCGCCCTGGCATGGTCTCGGCGAAGAAGTTCTCCATCGCGAAGCCGGGGCCGCACGTGCTGGAGGTGAAGGCGCGCCGCAAGGGATCGCCGCTCGATGCGGTGCTTACGCTGCGCAAGGCAGCCGGCGGCCCCGTGCTGGGTCACTGGGATGACGTCACGAACACGGTGTTCACCGGCACGGTTCCGCAGGGCGAGTGCGATCCCATCGGAACCTACGACTTCAAGGAGGCTGGCGAGTATCTGGCAGAGGTCACGGACCGCACGGGGCATGGCGGCGACGACTACGTCTGGTGGCTTGAGGTCCGCAGCCCGACGCCTGACTTCGAGGCGTTCTCCACCCGCTCGACGTTGCCGATGATGGCCGGCCGTCCTGTGAAGGTCGGCTTCCGCGTCCGCCGCACAGACGGATTCACCGGCAACGTGAAGCTGGAGTTCCCGCAGGACATCCGGGTGCAGAACGGCGTGATCACTTCAGGCGTAGACACGACGTTTGCCATGCTCACGTACGTCGGGCAGCGCACGATGGAAGTCCAGCCCATCAAGGTTTTCGCCTCCGCCACAATCGGCGGCAAGACGGTTCGCCATCCTGTCATGCCCTGTGACGAGTACGAACAGGCGTTCGCCTGGAAGCATCTCGTCCCGGCGGAGGAGTTCTTGTTCCGCGGCATTCCGCCGCCGAAGAAGCAGGTGAAGCGCGGATTCGAGTCCATCAAGCGTCCGCCAGACCACAAGCCGAACCCCGGCAAGTGCACGAACTGCCACGCCGAGAAGTGGCTGCGCGAAAGACTCTAGCCGCGCCCGACAGCACCCTTCTGCCGACGAACCGTTCCCAATGGAACGATTTGCGCCCTTGGCGCATTATATCATTAAAGGATATACTTTAATGACATGGCAGACCTTGCGGATGAAATCAGGCACAACCCGGCAGCGGGCGCGCGGCGGCTCGTAGCCGAATACCGTGACCGTCTGTATCAGGTTGCCTATCGCCTGTGCCTGAACGCGGTCGACGCCGAAGACTTGACCTTCCGCACGCTCCAGCGTGCCATCGAACGCATTGGCAGCTACCGTACCGACCGCAACTTCTTCCAGTGGCTCTACACGATCCTCGTCAACTTCCGCCGCATGGACGTGCGCCGCAAGGCGGCGAACATGCTCGACTTCACGGATGATTTGCCCGACCCGCCCGATTCCGCCCCGGATGCCGCCGAAACCCTCGCCACCGCGCAGGACGTGGCCGCAGTCCGCCAGGCCGTCGCCGCCCTGCCTGAAATTTTCCGTGAAGTCGTCGTGTTCCGCTATTTCGAGGATCTTACCGTCCCCGAGATCGCGCAGGTGCTGGCCATTCCCGAGGGAAGCGTCAAAAGTCGTCTCAACCGCGCCAAGCAGCGAATTCGCGGTCAGTTGTCGGGAACGATTCGCACCGATGCCGCATTCAACCACAATGGAGACAAAACGTGAACTGTCAGGAAGTACAAGCGCTCGTGGAAGAGGCGATAGAGAATCGCCTCTCTGCATCGTGTCGGCGCAAGGTGAACCTGCACCTTTCCCGTTGCGCGGAGTGCCGGGCATTCCTCGCCGCCGAGCAAACCGAACATGCCGCATGGTTCCGCGCGCTGAACGACGTTTCCGACATCCCGCCGCCCACCACGCCAACTGCCGCCCTTGCCGCCCGCCTCGCCGCCGCCGCCATCCCCGCCGCGAAGCGCGCCGGTTCCATAATCGTGCCGCTTTGGCTCAAGCGTGCGGCCGCCATCATGCTCCTCTGCGGCGGCGCGGCCCTCGCCGCCTGGATCGGCACCACTATGGAAAGCCGCGACGATAATGGTCTTGCAAGCCGCTCTCCGAGCGGCGATTCTGACTGGGACAGCCGCCATCTTGGCGGTGGCACCCCTCCCATCGAACCCGAAGGAGAACCACAAGTGAAAAGAACCCTACTGGCGGCATCATCCGCCATCGCAATCCTCTCCACCCCGCCCGCCCAAGGCGCATCCTCCGCCGAAGCGACGTTCGACTCGTTCAACTCCGAGTTCCGCACGTCGGCCACGGACGAGGCCGACGCCTTCCTATCGCGTTCCCGCACGACGAAGGAAACTGACGCGCTCTCATCCTTCAACTCCTTCGAGCCGAAGGGGCTCTACATTATTTTCAAATGATTTCACCTAAAAGGAACAAACCCATGAAGAACCTCATTCCCCTCTCCACGATTCTGCTGGCCGCCGCCGTCATAGCCGATCCGGCCGATCCGCAGATCTCCAATGTCCGCCTGGATCAGAACGGCCTCTCCCGCCGCGTAACGGTCAGGTACGACCTCGACGAGGCGGCCGTCGTGACGATGGACGTCCTCACGAACGGCGTCTCCATCGGCGGCGCGAACATCCAGAACGTCAGCGGCGACTGCTTTAGGAAGGTTGCCGCCGGCAGCAACCACGTCGTGACGTGGGATCCGTACCTCTCGTGGCCCGACCAGAAATTTGGCGCGGGCGTCGTCTCCGTGCGCATGACGGCGTGGGCGCTCGACAACACGCCCGACTACATGGCCGTTGACATCACGGCGACAGGCGGCGCGGACACGCAGAAGTACTATCCCGATGCCGATTTCGTGCCGGGCGGTGTGACGAATGGCATCTACAAGACAACGAAACTCCTCATGCGCAAGATCATAGCGAAGGGTGTGGAGTGGACGATGGGCAGCGTGGCCGAGGACGGTCGGGACAGCACGCGCGAAACACCACATCAGGTAACCCTCACGAACAACTACTACATCGGCGTCTATCCCGTTACGCAGGCGCAGTGGCAGCAAGTTACTGGCTACAATTCTTCCAACTTTACCACCGAACGGACGATGCGCCCTGTCGAGAAGGTCAGTTACACGGACATCCGACAGGGAATAGGGACGAAAGATAACGTCGCTTCCGCCACTGGCGGCGTGTATCCTGCCGATCCGTATGGCGATTCCTTCCTCGGTCTTCTGCGAGACAAGACGAACATCGACTTCGACCTCCCTTCTGAGGCGCAGTGGGAATTCGCCGCCCGCGCAGGTCATGGTGAAGGTTATTGGGGTAATGGCTTGAACATACGGATAAGTTCAAATATGGATCCTAATCTTGATCTCTTGGGACGCTACTGGTACAACGGTGGAAGGATTGGAGCGAATCTTCCGTCTTCCGACTGTGAGGTGACGAATGGAACTGCCATCGTTGGAACTTACCTGCCGAACACCTGGGGACTTTACGATATGCACGGTAATGTATGGGAGTGGTGCCTCGATTGGTATGCAGACAACATCACGACGTTGAACGGCATTGTCAACACGGCGCCTGGTTCGGACCGCGTGAGACGTGGTGGGAGTTTTCACTTAGCAGCAGGGCTTAGCAGACCAGCGTTTCGTTACTATGATTCCCCAACGAAACGTGATATTTCCATCGGCTTCCGTGTCGCCTGTACGGCCGGGTTACGGTAACCTGGCAACGTAGAGGTGGAGATTATGAGAAGTCAACTTGTCGTTCCGTTGCTCGTTGCGGCGGTAACGTTCGCGGCTGTCGGCCAGACGCTTGCCGCTGGGTCGCTTATCGACAAGTTCCGCGCACCGGATCCCGAGGCGCGTCCGGAGGCCTGGTGGCACTGGGTCGGCTCGTACGCGACGAAGGAAGGAATCGAAGCAGACATTCGGGCGATGAGCGAGGCCGGCGTCAAGCGGGCGCACATCTTCATGGCGGCGAATGCGCCGTTCAAGGGACCCGTGATCCTGTCCGACGAATGGTTCGAGCTCTACGACGCCGTACTGGACGCCTGCCGTCGCCACAGGATGACGATCGGCCTCCACAACTGCCCGGGATGGAGCAGTTCCGGCGGGCCGTGGATCAAGCCCGAGGACTCGATGAAGATCGTGACGGCCACGGAGACGGACACGGACATCTCCGCCGGCGAGATCGCCCTGCCCCAGCCGGAAGCGGTCAGGGGGTTCTACCGCGACATCGCCGTGCTCGCGTTTCCGGCCGGACGCGATGCGGAGATCGCGAAGATGTCGGGGAATTTCGATGCCGACTTCGGGAGCTTCTTGAAGCGCGGCGGGGAAATCGTGCTGCCGCTCGGAGATCCCGGCACGTCGTGCGAGCTCGTGTGGGAGTTTGCGCGGCCTTCGTCGTTCAGGTCGGCGGTCCTGTGCTTCCGCGAGCAATCGCTCTCGCATGCCGTTGCCTTCGCATCGTCACGCGACGGCGTGAACTGGGAGCCCTGCGGCGAGACCCGGTGCGTTCAGTACCAGGCGCCGCGCACGCCGAAGATATCGCATTTCCCGAAACGCGTGGAAAACGTCCGTTTTCTCAAGGCGACGTTCACCTGCGTCGAATCGTACGACTGGATCCGGAAGGGCCGCAAGGCCTTGACCGCCGCGTCGTTCACGGATCTCCCGCGCATCGCGGAGGTGGATGCCGTCAATTCCGCCGACGTCACGCTGCGCTATCGTGCGCTGCCGTTGGGCGCTTCGGGCGTGCCCGGCTTGCCGATTCGGCAGATCGTCGACGTGACAGCGTCCTTCGACGCGCGGCGCGGCGTGCTGAACTGGCGGGCGCCCGCGCCTGGGACGTGGCGGATTCTGCGCATCGGCTACACGTCGACCGGCGTGATGAACCATCCAACGCAGCTCAAGGGGCTTGAATGCGACAAGCTCTCGCGCCGTGGACTCGACGCGCACTGGCCCCACATGCCGCAACGCGTCCTCGATCGTCCAGGCGCGAAAGGCATCGTGAGAAGCCTGACGATCGACAGCTGGGAAGTCGGCGGCCAGAACTGGACGGAGGGATTTGAAGGAGAGTTCCGCCGCCGCCGGGGATACGATCTCGTGAAGTGGCTTCCGTCCGTATTTGGATACGTCGTTGGCTGCGAGCGCGATTCCATGCGTTTTCTGCATGATTTCCAGAGGACGGTTGCGGATCTCGTCGCCGAGAACTACTATGCGTATTTTGCCGAACTCTGCCGCCGCGCAGGAGTGCTGTCGGCGACGGAGGCGCAGGTGGGGCCATTCGATCCGGTCGAATGCAACCAACATGCGGACATGCCGATGGGCGAGTTCTGGATTACCGGAACCGTTCCCAACGCGACGGGTTCCGTGCGGTCGGCGGCCTCGGCGGCGCATCTTGCGGGACGTGCCCTCGTCGGCGCCGAGGCGTTCACGACATGGAAGCAGCAGGGAAAGTTCCAGATCACTCCGCACGAGCTGCGCGTCTACGGCGATTCGGGCTGGCGGGAGGGCGTCACGCAGCTGATCTACCATAGCTACGCGCATCAGCCGTTCCTGAACGTACGGCCCGGGATGTCGCTCAGCCATCACGGCACGCACCTCACCCGCAACACCACCTGGTGGCCGGAGATGCGCGCGTGGACGGACTACGTGATGCGTGGACAGACTCTGTTGCAGGCGACGAAGGCGCATGCGCAGGTGCTGTTCTTCATCGGCGAAGACGACGCGAACATACGTCCCTATCCGCACAAGCTCGTCAATGCCGGCTATGACTTCGACTACTGCGGCTTCTCGGACATCGCAAGGATCGCCCCACGTCCGGACGGCGGCTGCGGCGTTCCCGGCGGAGAGAGCTACGATCTCCTTCTGCTTGGACCGGCCAGACATGCCTCGTTGCCGGTCCTGAAGAAGGTCAGGGCGTTGCTGGACGCGGGCGTGCGCGTGGCGGGCGTGAAGCCGCTCGGGACGACTTCCCTGGAGGACGATACGGCCGCCTGGCAGAAGCTGGCAGACGAGATTTGGGGAGGGAAATACGCCGGACGGCTCGTCCCTACGGCAGATCCGCTTAAGGCAGTGCGCGAGGCGAAGTTGCGCCCTGCGGCAGAGTCGTGCGGAGCTCCGATACAGGCGCTGCGCAAGGAGTTCGGCAATGAGACGCTGTATCTTGTCCTCAACGCGGCGGACAAGCCGTTTGCCGGCACCGTATCCTTTGCCGTGCCCAAGGGTGGCAGGCCGGTCGTCCTCGATGCAGTTACGGGCGATGTCGCGGCCATGGAGTCTGCCGACAAGGAGCCCGGACGCGTAGAGGTGCCCGTCGACTTGCGTGCGCGGGGATCGTGTTTCCTTCTGTTCACGGATCGTATGCCGGACGGCGTGTCCATTCCCCGCAAGACCGCGTCCACACGCGCAACGCTTGATCTTTCGTCGGACTGGCGCGTGTCGTTCGACGGGCTGGGAGCGCCATCCGCGCGTCGCCTCGATGCGCTGACGAGCTGGAGCGCGTCGGAGGACGCCGCGCTGCGCTACTTCGCCGGACGTGGCGTGTACGCAAAGTCATTCGTCGTTTCCGACGAACGGTTTGAGGAGTTTGCCGCCTCGGAACGTGTCACGCTCGACCTTGGCGCCGTGTACGAGCTGGCCCGCGTGAAGTTGAACGGCCACGACCTCGGATGCGTATGGGAGGAGCCCTTTCGCGTGTCGGTGAAGGATGCCCTGGTGCGGGGGACGAACGCGCTCGAGGTCATCGTCTACAACACGTGGCCCAATCGGATGATCGGCGATGCGATCGCACGTCGAGACGGATCGGCCGAGCCGAAGACGGGTGTCGTTCCGGACTGGGTACGCGAGGACCGTTCCTGTTCGGGGACGGGAATCTACACATGGTCGAATTTCTCCGACGCTTGGACGGCCGATGATCCGCTGCGCCCGGCAGGTCTCGTCGGACCTGTTAGAATTCAGGCGGAACGCCTGTGTCAGCACAATTGACAAACCGTACGCACGTAAAGGAAACCACTGGGGACAGACCCTTGCTCGGCCGCAAGGAGGCCTATTGCAAGGTTTCCGCGTTGCCTGCACGGCTGGGTTGCAGGGATCCACTGGGGACAGACCCTGCATGAGAATCTATTGGGGACGTTACGTCAATCCCTATCGTTTATCCTAAGCGTCGCAGTTGAAAGGCCGCAATCGTGATTGCGGCCTTTGTTTTCGGGGGGATTATGTTTTTGAGTCTTTCACCATGTGGGTGAAAAATGAAGTCGTTCGTGTTATACTTTCAGCGACCAAGCAAGAAAGGAGCAACGAACAACATGGGGAAGTAGCTCCTTTGGGGACAGACCCTTGCACGGCCATAGTAATTCGTGGGGACAGACCCTTGCGGCGTTGCGCGTTAGGCGGCATTTCGGCGAAATATGGTAAACTTACGCCAGATTTGCGATTGCGCAGGGCTTCAGCTTCCCATTTGGGCGCGTTAGACCCTTTACTTTATCGTGCCGATTTCGCAACTTATAGTCAAATGTCGCGCGACCGTTGACTATATCCCTACGAGATGGAAGCTCGCGTTGAAGGCGGATAGCGTAGATGTCACTACTCCAGTGGTATTTACTTTGGCATGATACAATTTTACGAATTTCACTTCCCCGTTGCGCGCCACAAAAAGAAGTGATACAATACTTCCATCCGAAATGACAAGTAAGTAATCAGATTTCGATTACTTACTAGACAATAAGGATTAGCATGTCGATTAGAGACTGGATAAGAGAGAAAGAGATGCTTGGCGGGCGATTCTTCACTTTTGAAGAGTTGCGGTCTGCTATACCCGAATTGTCATGTCAAGTCGTCAAGAATTCTTTGAATCGCTTGCGCAAGTCGTCACGCGTTTATTCTCCTTATCGTGGCTTTTATGTGATTCTGCCGCCAGAATATGTGCGACGTGGCGGGGTGCCCCCGACATTCTACATGGACGATTTCATGAAGAGTGTACACCGTAATTATTATTTCAGTCTTTTGAGTGCTGCCGTATTCTGGGGGGCAGCCCACCAGCGCCCGCAGGTTGATTTTGTCACGACCAACGGCAAGCGCCTGTTTGCCGGTGTTCGCGAAAGGCGCGATGTTGAATGGATTGTGCGTCCGAACATTCCTGAGCAGTTGATTGCGGTCAAAAGGGGAGAGGCTGGTGATGTGCGTTATTCCAATGCGGAACTGACCGCTGTTGAACTCGTTCAATACGAACAGAGGATAGGCGGACTGTCGGTTGCGGCGACTGTGTTGAGCGAACTTCTTGAATCATGCGATTTCCGGCATGCCTCCGAGAATTCCTTTGGCGTCTGCAAGGCTTCGGCGATACAGCGTCTCGGGTACATCGTCGAAAAGGTATTGAAAAATGAATCGCAAGGAGAGGTCATATACCATGAATGGGTGCGCACGTGCAAAGCTCCGCACTTCGTCCTGTTGAGCCTGCAATCTGCGTCCGAGGCAAAGTGTCGGGACGAACGTTGGAAAATATGTGTGAATACGGAAATCGAGGTGGATGAAGTATGATTGGCGAGCGGGAAACCACTGGGGACAGACCCTTGCTCGGCCGCAAGGAGGCCTATTGCAAGGTTTCCGCGTTATCTGCACCGCCGGGTTGCAGTAAGGGCTGATGCGGCGACCGCCGTCGCCAAGGCTCTGGCGGACGAGAGGCCTTGACGGTCAAGCGCGTGCCGCTTCCCGACTCTATCCTTCCCCCGCCCCTCTGCGGGGGATTTTCTTTCCGCACGTGAGGGAAGGCGCCCCGCACCTTTCGGTCAAAGGGGCAAACCCTTTCCAAAGCCTGCCCAAGTTCCTTCCGACCATGTTATGACTTGAGGCAACTTATCGGACAGACGATTATGCCGTCTGGACGTGTATAGGCGTAATCGCCAGTAGCCGGAATTCTTTGGGGACAGACCCTATAAGGAGCATGAACCCCCGTATTGCGAAGAGCGTTTCCTTGTACAGGGAAAGGCGTTCGCTCGTTAGGTCTCATAATTCCCCTCGTTGGGTCTCAATATTCCCCCATAAAGGTCTCAAAAACCCCCTCCTTAGGTCTCAAAAATCCCCCGTACCTACTCCACATACGCTACTATCTTGGTCGCAAATTCCCGCCCTTCGAATGGGGAATCTGTTTGGAATCACGAGAATATCTGGCGGCAGACATTGCTATCCATATCATCCGTATAAACGCTAGGCAAATTCCGCCTATATGATTTCATACTAACCATAATCTCATATCCTCACACGTTACACAATCCACTGGGGACAGGCTCTAGCTCCTTTGGGGACAGACCCTTGCATGGGAATCCATTAAAGCTGTTACGCCAATTCCTGACATCGGTACAACCGTAGTGCACTTGCCGCCCATGAGATTTCATACGAACCGTAATCTCAGAATACTCTGGGGACAGACCCTATATGAATCCTCTGGGGACCCAAGAACAAATATAGAATCCACTGGGGACAGACCCTGCACGGGAATCCATTGGAGCTGCCATTACAATCACTATCATCTATGTAACCGCGAGGCGTTTTCCGCTCATGATATTTCATGTTGACAGCAAGGGGAGGGATAAAGGGATAAAAGTTTTCTAATATTCTGCTTGACATGTTTTGTTCGGAAGGGTAGAATATCAATCAATTGATGTAATGAACGCAAAATAAAATATTTTGCGTTCATTACATCAAAACCTTATATCTTGCCATTCGCCACCGTTTTTGATACACTCCCTTTTGACCCAAAGGAGTAAATTCCAAATGGCAAACACAAATTTCACAATACCCGGCCTTTACCGGGACATGTTCAGGTTCATGCTGAAGAGTGGCAGCACAAAGCGATTGTGTAACGACTCCAAAAATCATGCACGAATCCTGATTGATGAGCTTTTGCGTTCTGCCAAGCGAAATGTCCTCATATTCTGCAGACATCTTGGCCATGATGTTTGGGATGACGCAAATGTCCTTTTCGCTTTGCGTGAAGCACTTGCACGTGGCTTGAAATTCTCCGTGTTACTGCAAAGTGACCCGGAAGGTGGAAATAACAACAGGGCGTTTGCCGTTTTGAAATCGTACAATGTCGATGTCAAGAAAACCAATGATGCAACAACCCGAAAGAACTTTATCGTTGTGGACGGCAAGTCGTATCGTTTGGAGGACAACGTGGAGGAACGTAGCGGATGCGCATGCGCCAACGATCCGGCAGAAGCAGAAAGGCTGAAAGCGGAGTTCGACACAATGGCTCAAACAGCGATTGCAGTTTCATGCGAGGTACGTTAATCATCATGAGTGTGACGGCTCAATTGTGGATGGTCCGTTTGGCGGCTTGGGTAATCCTTGCCGCCATTTGGTTCTTCCTTGGCGGTTTCTGTTGCCATTTCAGTGGGGTGGGGGAGGGAGGCCTGATATCTGCTGGAGGCGTTTCGTCTTTTGCAGAGATTTCTTTCGCGTTGAATACGTCAATCGCTTTGCGTTGGTTCAAGGATCAATTCCTGTCAATCTTTGATCGGTTTGCAAAGAACCAGCTTATCAAGTATACCGCGAAAACGGAAGATGAAATAAGCGAGGACAGCATGAGGCGGCTCTGTGCCGATATTGAAATGTTGAAAGAGCATTTCATCCGTGACATGGAAAAGCCGGCGCGTTTTTACGGACTTATTGGTATTGTAGTCTCGGTGTTCATTGCAGGGGGGCTTTTGTTTGGAATGCCGACTTGCCTTAAGTCCTATGTTATTCTTCTTCCGTTCCCCGCGCTTGCGTACTACATAACCGGTCTTTTGACAGGTGGACTCATGATTGTTAGGTTAGAGGATTGTTTACATCTGCGATGAAGTAGCTCCTTTGGGGACAGACCCTTGCACGGCCATAGGATGTCACTGGGGACGGACCCCAGAACCTATTGAGGATAGGTATAATGTAGAATGGCGTTTTCTCCAGAAAACTTTGACGTGGCTTGAAATCGAGAAGAGAGTTTGTTATCATAAGCGCGTTTTCCAAATGGGGGCAGTGCGTCCTTGGCCGGAAAGCGAGGTGAAGAGATGAGTTACACATTAAATTTTGCAGAGCAAACGATGGAGCGCGTGAATGCGTCTGCGTCGTACTGGGGCATGTCGGTGATAGATTTCGTGATGCAGGCGGTAGAGCGTGCAGTGGCAGATGCCGAGACGAGGCGCCGCGAGGGAGAAATACGGAGACAACGAAATTCTGAGATCAGAGGCCGACTTCATGCCTTAGTCGAGCGAACAAGTCCACGCGAGGGAGTACCTTACAGATTCAAACGTGCAGATGCATATCCAGTGTAAGAAGCCATTGGGGACAGACCCCACATAGGCATCCTGCTTGTCACTTACGCGTACGCGCAAGGATCGCCCACACGCCGCACCAGAGCAGGACTGCGGCCAGGCTGATGAAGATCACAGACCAAGGGCCGAGCTTGAAGACGAGCGGCACGACCATAGTCGTCCATACGCCGCCACCCATCACCGGCTCATGAAGCAGCTGCTTGCAGTCGAACCCCGGCAAGTGCACCAACTGCCACGCCGAGAAGTGGCTGATTTGTTGTTGCCCTGTAGGATAGGGCTGTTGTAAACTATGGTCGTTTCCGTTTAAAAGGAGAAAAGGAGATATGTTTATGTTTTGCAGCCGTAAGGAATTGCTCGCACTCGCTATGGCGCTCGTCCTCCCTGCCGCGCTTCTTGGAGCCGATCAGGTTCCCGCACGGCCGCCGCGCGTCGTCATGAACATCGTGAACTTCGTGCGGTCGCTTGATCCCCGCCACCCGCGCTCCTGGCATGGGGAGGCGCTACGCGAAGAGGTGGCTCTGAACCTCAAGTACAAGTTCAAGAACACGATCCTCTTCCAGTACGATGCGCTAATCGACCCGGAACTGCGCGCGGAGGCGGCGAAGTCGGATCTGGCACTGACGGAATTCGGTCTGTGGTTCGAGATGTCGCGTCCGCTCAACGAGGCGGCCGGCCTCCCGTGGCGACCGAAACACGATCCCTCGTGGGACTGGGACTGGTTCATCAACCCCGGCTTCCTCATGGCCTACACGCATGCTGAGCGGAAGGCGCTCATCGACGCGGCCTTCGCGCGGTTCAAGGCGGACTTCGGATACTATCCGAAGAGCGTGGGCTCGTGGCTGCTCGACGCATGGTCGATGGACTACATGGTCAAGACCTACGGAGTGGACGGTTTCTGCATCTGCCGCGAGCAGGACAACACCGACGCCTACGGCCTGCGCGGCGGCTACTCGAACGGCGCGTACTACCCCTCGCGGCGCAACATGCTGTCCGCAGCCGTAGACATGTCCAACGCCGTGCAAGCACCAGTCTTCAAGATGCTGACGCCCGACCCGATCTACAACTACGCGAACCCGAAGGCCCGTTTCCCCGACTACCCGTTCAAGAGCGGGTGCCCAACACTTGAGCCCGTCTGGGCCGGCGGCAACGTCAAGCCGATCGTCGACTGGTACTTCCGCATCTACACCTCTGCACCGGGGCTGCTCAACCTCTCCTACATGCAGACGGGCCAGGAGAACAGCTTCGGCTGGGAAGCGATCAAGAAGGGACTGCCATACCAGTGCGAGCGCATCGCCGCCCTACGCGATGCCGGTGTCCTCGCGGTGGAAACAATGGGCGAAACAGCCCGGCGCTTCAAGGCCGACCATCCGCAGAACTGTCCGCAGACGCAGGTGGCGCTTGAGGACTGGTCTCCCGCCGGACGCAACAGCATCTGGTACAATAGCCGCTTCTACCGCGCGAATCTCTTCCGCGACGGTGATCGGGTCTATTTCCGCGACATCCACAAGATGTGCGACGCGTTTGAAGAACCATTCCTAAACAAGGTCTGCACGGGATGGCAGGCGAGTTACTTCACGCCGCCGGTGGTCGACGAGTTCCTCTTTCGGACGAACGGCGTCTCCGGCGTCCTGTCACTGGACGGTGCCTTCACGCGTCTTGACGCCACGGCAGGTGCCAACGACACGCTTACCGTCGTCGCGTCGCGCACGGACGGCTCAAAGGTGAAGGTTGTTTTCGACGAGCGTGGTATCCGCGTGGAGGGGGCGACGCTCCGTTTGGACTACGCGCCGACATTCCGCCAGAAGATCAATCTGTGCGACGGACATCTGTTGTTCACATTCCAGGGTTTCCGCTACAAGGTGGGGTATGAGGCTGACGTTTCGCCTACGGACAGCGGCTTCATCTTCCGCCCACATGCCGAGTCAATCCGCCTTGATCTTTCATTGCCAGACGTCGGAAAGTGACAACCAAAAATCATTGGGAAGAGTATGACGGCCTATCACGTAGATCGCAGGATAGGTGGACACCTCTTTCACGCCCCGCGTGGAATGTTAATCTGAGTTAAATCGCGGGCAGGTAGATGCTACTCGCATCTCTTCACTTTCCCGCTTACATCCCCGAAGGCAATGTGCTATACTTTCGCCGTCAACCGCCCGGCGACTCCGAAAGGTACGCTTGAGTGAA